>JANPDK010000117.1:0-8867 GCA_031431415.1 Acidobacteriota bacterium
TGACGTGTCATCATTGAAAACAAAAACGTCGCGATAACGCTCATATTCTATAACGAATGCACGCCCGGACGCGGTCGGGATCTCGCTGACATTCGGAGCCTGGCCGCCGCGTGTGAATGGGAGCATGAACGTAAAAAACTCCTGCGGCCCCTCGCCTTTCGAGCCAAATCGAAGGAACGGTGCGTTGACGCGATTGCCGTGATCTTTTGATATCCAACTTTCTTTCTGATCCCACGAAGCGTTGTCACCAAAGGCGAATAGACGATGGCCTTCGCCGCCCGCCCAGGCTCCGTCGCCGCCGATCGCGGTTTGAATGCCGTGATCGAAGTGAAAATTTAGAGCATATTCGTGCTCGCCCGCCGTCTCGACCATGTCACGCATGATCCAATAGTCACCTTTGACGAAAAGAATGCTGCGTCGGTGCGTTGCGGGATCGCTCAGGCGTTGATATCCGTCGTGCGAGCCTTCGAAAAGGTCGAATCGATCTTCTGCGATCCATGCGTCACACTGTGCGTTCGCCCTCGTGTTCCAATTAAAAATGCCGCCGGGATCGGATGAGGACAGGCCGTCGATCGTAAGCGCGTTATGAGCGGTGGTCGAACGAAAATAGTCGCGCAATTCACACGACTCGTGATATGTGTACGTACCCGAATCGACCAGCATCGTCCGCCCGTGCATCGCTACCTCGATCGCGAGTGCGTCCGCGTGACCGTGTCCACCGGCAAGCGAGCCGACCTCGCCGCAATCGACGATCAGGCAGTTGTCCGTATCACTCCAACCGTCACGCATCATGCAATAGCCGCCCTTGTCGAAACGCTTCGACGTTTCTGTTGGCTCGGTCGTGTGCAAAGCATCAAACGCACGCACACCGTCAGGCCCCATCAGCCAAAAGAGTTCCTGGCTCGCCGGGCCTGCGACCTGTTTTGCCGATGTACCGCCAAAAATCACCGCCCCGGCCGCAAGCGATCCGCGAAAATCGTCCGACGCCGCGTCAGTCAACGGCAGCATCCGACCGCCGTCGTCGTCACCGATTATCGGCGTGCGTCCGTCGGGAAATGTGAAATTCTTGAGCAGGTCAAAGGCACTTTCGAGCCGTTCTTCAAGGTTCGCCGCCGCCTCGTCATAATATGGTTCGCCCGACAATGCCCTAAGCACGACAAAATGCGAATAGAAATCCGCCGTGTAACGCTGATACCAAGTGCTCTGTTCAAAATAGACGCCGTCAGGTAGCACTTGCTTGCTGATCTCGGCTAGCAGAATGTCCTCGCCGAGCTTTCGCCAATAGGTCGAGCGTTCGAAGAACGGGAGCTGCGTGCCGATGTAATACAGGCCGAGGCCTTCGCCGGTTAAGTGCGTGTTAGGGCTATAGTATTTCGACAAATACAGCTCGATGTGGCGTGCATGATGATATAGAAATTTCAGAGCGTCGCGAAAGAGCGACGGCGTGAAATGCTCAGAGTCGCGAAAGAAATGAAACGCCCAGATCCACGACATCGCTCGAAAGGAGACCTCAAGACTGCTCGCCCAATTGATGCCCATCCCCGGCGGATTTTGCTCCATCCACGACGTGAGATGTCGGGCGAAGGTCTCGCCGTACCGCTCGTCACCGGTCAGCCAATACGCTACGCCGAGCGTGAAAAAATGCTGATGGCGGTTCAGTTCCCAGATGACCTTTTTATTCCCGGTCTCTGAGGAATCGAGCTCGTCAAATTCCTTCCAATGCTTTAGCGGCGAGGTTTTTGCAGAGAGCGGCTCGCGATGCCAATCGATCTCTTTGCCGAAATAGACGCTGCCGAGACCGAGCAGTTCGATACGTCCATCGAGTATCGCTTCGGCGGCGTCGATAAAATACGCTTCCCTGTCCTTTCCAAATGTCGAACGAAACGCCGCGACCGAATCTTCCGCATCGCGAAAGGTCGGAAAGAACTTCTCGTCAGCATTCTTATAAAATTTCTGCCACAGCGTCTCGGCGACGATCGGTGTCTTGCCAAACTGGTCGGCGTCGATCAGCCGCGTAAATTCGCCATCGGTCGGCACCGTATATCCGCCCCGACGCTGCTCCCGATAGACAGAGATCGCCTGGCCGCCACGCGTCAGTATCTCGTCGAGGCTACGTATCTTTTTGATCTTGTTCAGCGGTTTTGCCACCGTGCCTACATTCATCCCTATTCTATGTTAATTGATGGTATCCCGACTGTAAGTTCCTGTGGTTCGTTGAAAATCAGTAGCAATCATCGCCCTTTTCCACTAACCGCGTGATTCCGCCGCCGGCTCACCCGAACGGCCCGGCCAGAAACGCCGTAATGCCGACCGAACGGCATTTTTTTCCGATACCTCTATCAGGCCCCAGAAATTTGCCGCGATCAGATAGATTGGTGCAAACACGAGGCCCGAGATAAATAATACAAGACTGCCGCCAACAAAATTCACGGCGCCCAGATCTTTCGTATGAAATGTCTCCTCAGCAAAATGTTTACCGGCGCCGAGCAGATATTCGTGAGCGTTCGAATAGACGAGATACGTCACGACACCGGCGAGCAGGCTTATCACTGCCGCCTTGCCGACGTTCTTGAGCATCGCGAGATGCTTGAGGCCGAGGCCGAGCTTTCGAACGACCATCGTTTCGGCGATGACCTTCTCAATGATGATCGCCCCGACCGCTACGCTGATGATGCCCGTCATGCTAAACGAGCCCAGGCCGACGTAGAGTACAGCTACAACGCCCGCGAGCACCATTATCCTTGTTATCAGGAAAAATTGCCCAAGTTCTTTATACGAACGCACGATCGGGTCGGTGATCATAACGCCGAGCGGTAACAGAATAAGGTTGATGGAAAAAACATCTGCCGCTGCGGCGTATTTTTCGGTAAAGAGTGTGATGATGAATATTCGCGATGTGACGAAAAGAAACGCGAATATCGGGAAATAGACGAGCGCCAGCTTTTGCATCGCCCGCGCCGTCAGCCGGATCATCTCTTCCTTATTTCCTTCCTTGTGAAGCTCGTTCATCCGCGGGATCAGCACCGATGCGACCGACTCTGAGAGCATCGCGATCAGCGGAACCTCAAAACAACCGTACGCATAAACCGCAAAATCGGCGTTTGAGAACGAGTGACCGGCGAAATAATTGTGAATGTCATGCTGAGCTGTCCACAACACGCCGGTCAGGCCAAACGGTATCGCGTACATTGCCTGTTCGCGGAAAAATCCCCAGTCAAAACCGCGCCAAAATCCCGGAAATCTCGTCCGCAGGTAGTAGATCAATATCGCCGTCTGGATCACGCCCTGTATGATCGCCGCCCAGATAAATGCGTCCACGGTCGCAAAGAAGAGCACGGCACTGCCCATCAATAGCGTCTTAGACAACTGAGCGAGAATGATAAAAACGGTCGCGACGCGAGCCTCTTGATTGGCGATCGCGACGGTTTCGAGAAAGGTCGAGAATATCCAGATCCAGATAACGACGCCGATCATCGGAGCGAGTCGTGTCAGCTCGGGATTTTTGAAGATCAGGCCGATCGACTGCGGGAAAAGGAAAAGAAAAAGACAGGCGAGACCGCCAACGACGAAATTAAAGATCAGGATGTTAAAGATCGCCGCCCCACGCCGCTCTGTCTCGCGCGCCAAGAAGTAATACGCACTCATCGACAGCCCGAGCGGCAGTATCACCACAGCGTTCATTATCACCTGAAACGCCGAGCGATAGTCGCCGACAGCCTCCTTAGTCAGGTACCGGACAATGATCAACGGCAGAAAAAAGCTCAAAGCAAAGCCAATGATCTTGGCCGTTAACAGCCAAACGCTTTGCTCCTTTAGTGATGCTTTGTCTGCTTTTTTCTCGTTCACAAAAAAACGCCGCGAAACCAGGGTGGTGGCCGCAGCGTATTTGAACAATTCCCCTCACTCGTCACCCGGTGCGTACGCTGCTTGAAGGCTGTCAGCTCACACCACGGAAACCGATCAGGGCAAACCGGCGGCACTCCAGTCAGAAGATAGGTCGAATCGCCTTATTTTTCTAGTGAAAATGAAGAAAATCCTACGAAAAAGCACAATTTGAAAGAGATACATGTGTCAACAACGTACACCCCGTTCCAGACTCAAGTTATTTAAACCCAAAATCGTCAATATCGCAGGCTGGCCCCAACTCCTACATGGCGGATTTGTATTTATCGTCTAGTGACAAAGAAGAAACCCCGTAATTGTTTCGAGTGTCAGTTATGCGGAATGGGGCATTAGCTGTATGCTGTTATCGAACCGAGTTTGGCTCACTCTTTCTCAGCTCATCTGGAAATCCCCGGAATATCTGGAGTCCATTAGCTAATGACCAAGTGTCATTTTGCGCCTTTGGAGCTCAGTTGAAAATACACACAAAAAACACCGATGGGATAATGAATAAAGAACGCTCAACGTCGATCTATTTAGTTCTTGTGTTGGCGGTCTGTTTAGGATTGATTCCAGCATGTACCAGCAGAAAACAATATAAGGGCGACGCGCCTGCCGTGATTACCGATCTGCATACCGAGGGCAGCGGCAAGAATCGCAGATATTACCAAGCATTTCGTTACACGGTCAATGGCAAAACTTATGATGTAACTAACAATAAATCCGGAAGCTCGGTCATGAAATACACAACGGGAACGCAGGGAAAGGCCTGTTATATCCCAGCGGATCCGCAAAAAGCCTATTTTGCAGCCGCCCATGAGGTTTGCGGAGCGTAACAATGAGGGGAATTGCAGAAGGAGAATTAAGATGAAAGATCACACAAGATCAAATTGGCAAAAACAAAGGACATTTAGCGCGATCGCAACAGTTGTATTTATGCTTGCCGCGGCTTTCGAGATGGCGGCGCAAAGCGAAATTCAATACAACATCCTCTACGAATGCCCGCGTTCCCCGCACAACTTCAAAGTTCTGGATTGTCCGAACGAAAAATACTGCGATGCATTAGGGGTTAATAAATACACGCCCTCAGCCAGCTACAAATTTGACATCACCAGATCGTCCCTGATAGAGGTTTTTGAACAGGGTGGCTGCACGGTTGGCGGAAAGCCGTTAGTGTGGGGCAAGAATACGGATCCGCAGGGAAATAAACCACAGAACAACGCTCCGCAACCGGCGGGAAACAAACCCGCTCAGACCGGACGTTTCAAAGTCGGTGACCGCGTGCTGGCTTCTCCAGTGTTTAGGATCGAGGAAGATTGGTTCGAGAAATGCACGGTCATCAAAGACATGATGATCGCCGAAGGCGCGGATTCGTATCAGGTTCTCTGCGATGACCCGAAAGGCGGGATCGGTACTAAGGCATATGTCAAAGTTCCTTTTATCAAAGCCTGGGCCAACGCCGAACCGCCGCCAGCCACCCCCGATTGCCCTTTTAACGAACCCGCCGGAACAGTCTCCAAAACTGCGAAGCCTTCCGCCGGACTTTTCAAGCGCGTCCTTTTCGAGCGGTACCGGGACACGGCGAACGGGCTCAAAACTGGGATCACTTTCGAGACCTTTCAGCTCGGCGCCTCGTATGTCAACCGCTTGACAGGCCGAGGACTGATGCACGACGGAGCGCCGCAGGGCGCGACAATTAACCCGGTCAAAACCAAATTTATCCTATGCGTCCGCCACACCGACAGCACACTTCGGACGGTTTATGACGCGCAATATAACTGCTTCAAAGACAAATTTGGCGATTGGATCTGTCCGAACAGCGCGCTCAAACTTTCGGACTCGGTGCGTCTGCCGAACAAATAGAAAAAAAGGATCGAAATGAAAACTCAGACGAACTCAAATTGGCAAAAGCAATTGCTAGTTGCCGCAATCGCAACCGTCGTATTTATTATCGGCGCAAGTTCATTTGCGACGGCCCAGGACCAGAATCAAACTTATGTAGTCGGTCAATCGATTGAGGTAAAAGGGGGAAACATGAAAAAGAATGGATCAATCTAAAGTAGTTTCTCGGACTGTAATAAGCTGACAAAAAGACCGCCGCCGCAGGAAATGATCCAGCGGCGGCGGTTTGGTTCTAAAGACGGTTCTTACGCGTCTAGTTTCGGGCGATGAGATCGACGTTGGCCTGATCGCCGCTCGTTGTTACTGAGCGGGATTCGAACGTATATCGCTTTGAAACCACTGACAGCGTGAACTGTCCGCCGACTAGCAGACGGTCGAAGCTGTAGTAGCCGAACGAGCCGGTTGTCACCGTGCGTGTGTTGCCTTTGGCGTCGGTTAGGACGACCTGGGCGTTCCTGAGGCCGCTGCCATCGGGAGTTTGAACACGTCCGTTGATCTCGGTATCGACGTTTGCGGCATCTGAGAGCGTTACCTTGCCGTCGGCGAAGCTTGTGTCAAGCTTAGTTCCATGGGCATCGGAAACAACACTCGGGGTTGGATCGCTGCCGAAGCTGACCGTCGTCACGCCACCGCGGGATTTGGCTGCGACATCGAAAATGACGGTCAACAACTGCCGCTCGCTCTTGGCAAAGGTCAATGGCGAAGCCGAATCGACCAGTACCGCGACGCGTCCCGGCTTGGTGGTGTCGAAGGTCAGAACAGCATCGTTGCCTTCGGCCATCGTGACACGCGGATTTGCCAGTTTTGACTCATCGAAATTGAGCGTAAAGCTCGCTGCGACTTCGTCACCGTTGCCGCTCATCGAGACCGGAACAACGACTTCGCCGTTCGAGACTGCTGAGTCACCGATCTTCATCGAACGGCCGTTTGCAGCCTCACGCTGCGGAGATGCGGGCTGTTCGATACGACGATACGGGCCGCCCGGAGCTACGCTCGGATCGAGTCCGGCGATAAATCGACGTGCCTGGACGATGTCCGTCGCGTCGAGTATTCCATCGCCCTTCGTTACTGCGGGTGCAGCATCGGCACGCTGGAACTCATTGAACAGCTCGTGAGGCACGGCGTTGCCGACTACAAAGTTTCTGACCAGGACGAGGTCGTTGGTGTGCAGTTCGCCGTCACCGGTATTACGCCCGCCGACATCGCTCTCCATACCAAGGGCGAAGACAACAGCTCCGTCAGTGTAGGTGGTCGCGAGCGGATTAGCGTCGACATCCCACGACGATTTGACCATCGGGTCGTCGCCAAAGGTGATCAGCGTGTTGCTCACATTCGTATTACCATGCGAACGGAATCTCACTTTGACCACTTCGCGATCGCCAGCCGCAGGCGGCGTGGCAAACGTTACGGTAACGCCAAGCTGTCCCGGATTTGATGGATCGGCGTTGATCGTGCAGCCCGGTGCATCGCTTCCGCATGTGACCTCGGCCATCTTGAGCGGATTAGCCGCGTAGTTGAGGCTAAAGCTCATTTCCTTTTCGTTACCGCGTCCCTTGAGGTTGAGCGGAATAACCACGTCATCGCCGGGTATCAGATACTGGTTGATCACACGCAGATCGCGTGGGCCTGCCGGTGCATCATAGCCGACGAAATTGGCATTCAAGGCGTTGGTGTTGAGCGTGCTGTACGTACGGCTCAATGGATCGAATACCATACTCGAGGCCGCCGGTGCGACAACATAATTACCGCCGCCAGCGAGATGGTTAAAGGTAAATCTGCCATTCGAATCGGTCGTCGCCGTGGCCGTTGCCGAACCGCTCAGCGTGACCGTCACGCCGGACATATCGGTGTTTGCACCTCCGCCGACAAACCGCTGAACGCGTCCCGTGACCATCACGTTGACCAGATGCGAAGCCGGAGTCGCTACGCTTGGGTTGACGTTTGAGTCACCAGCGTACGCTGCAGTGATAGTCTTCGTGCCCGGCGTCGTCGAGGTCAGACTGCATGTCTGAGCCATCGCCGCTGCGGTACACGATGCTGAACCGTCCGAAACCGTGACGTTCCCCGTCGGTGTTCCGGCTCCCGGAGCAACGAGTGAGACGTTCCAGTTGACGGGATATGCTTCGCCAACGTGGCTCGGTGAACCAAGTTGTGCGACGTTCGTGATCACCGTGACCGAGTCGGCCTTTGTGACCACGAGCGGGCCGCCCGTAAGCGAGCCTGCACTCACATTGAAATTATTATCGCCATTGTACACGGCGACTACATCACGATTGCCTGCCACGAGGCTCGACAATGTGCAGGAAGCCTGCGCAGCGGACATCGTGACGTTGCTGCACAGAATATTACCGTCGATATTGAATGACACCGTGCCACTCGGAGTTCCGGCTCCCGGGGCGACCGGTGCGACTGTCGCGATAAATGTCACCGGCTGGCCGTAAACCGTTGGATTCTGCGAGGCGGTTAGGACAGTCGTCGTGTTAGCCTTGCCGACCGCAAAGCCCCCGGCGAGCGTGCCGTTGCTTCCGTTGTAATTCGGGTCAGAGCTGTACGTCGCCGTTATTGCGTGGCTACCGACCGACAAACTCGATGTCGAACATGTCGCTTGACCGGCTGCCATTGCGGCTGCCGCACAGAGCGAATTACCGTCTGCAAAGAACGTCACCGTTCCGGTCGGTGTACCCGAACCCGGAGAATTGGAAGTTACATTTGCTGTAAATGTGACCGTTTGTCCGAAAGCTGCGGGATTTGTGGATGCCGACAAACTGGTCGTCGTATCGGCCTTGTTGACGACCTGACCGCCCGTGAGCGAACCCGACGAAGTGTTGTAATTCGCATCGCCGTTGTAGGTTGCCGACACAGGATGTGTTCCGGCGTTAAAGACGGACGAAGTACACGTCGCCACTCCGGCTGTCATCGCCGCGTTTGAGCAGACAGGGCTGCCGTCGACGTTGAACGTAACCGTTCCCGTCGGCGTGCCAGATCCTGGTGCGTTCGACGAAACCGTTGCGGTGAACGTCACCGACTGACCTGTCACCGAAGGATTTACCGACGATGCGACAGCAGTCGAGGTCGCTGCCGCA
>JANPDK010000118.1:0-12809 GCA_031431415.1 Acidobacteriota bacterium
CGACTATTTCAAAAGCCTTTCGCGACCAAATTTGAAGGTGATAGATCGAGACCGTGCCGCGTAATATCTTTGTGTAGAGAGATATCGATGATAAATTTGTCACCGGATAGAGCCAGAATTGCTAGGGTGTGTCGATGAATATGCGGCCGCTCGGCTTGAGCTTGCCGGCAAGCTGTTTCAAAACGCTCTTTGGATCGCTTACGTGCTCGAAAACGTCATTGAGGAAGATGATGTCGAATTTCGTCTCGTCATCTGCAAACTCCGCAAACGGGATCTGCGTGTTCATCGCCCGCCACTCTTCGAGCAACGCCTCGTCGAAGATATCGGTGATGTAAACGATCGCCTCGGGAAAGTGGGATTTGCATACCAATGCAAATTGCCCGCCGCCGCCGCCGAAATCGAGAATGCCGAGCTTACGCCCGCGAAAACTTTCATCCGTCGCAAACCGCAGCATCTGAGTAAAATTTGCGTGATTAAGAAACGATGATTCGGAATACCATTCTAGTGCATTCGCAACCGGCCACTCTTTCTTCTCGCCCGCCGCGACCAAGGCGTCGTCGCTCTTCGGATACGGCCAGTAAAGCAGCACCTCACACCCGCGACACCGAGCCGTGTGCTCAAATATCTCAAGATCGACACTCTGGCAGATCTTGCATCGAGCATCTGTTGGCGGACCGATCTCGGACATATTGTGAATGAAATCTAGGTTAATCGGCGTTCAGAACTTGTGCAACCGTCTCTTGCTTGAGTCCACCGCCAAAACGTTTCGAATAGTCTGTCGGTGACACCTGCGGATCACGCCAGGCGTCGAGGTGGCCGACCTGGTGGACGCACTGGATCGTGCAATTCGGAGCGCACCATTTTTCGGTGTGATACTCGCGATGCATGTCCGCGTGCGTGTATTCGAGCAGCGGAATGCCGGGCGTGCCGCGTTGCTGCGAACACCAGCTCACAATTCCGGCCTCATCGATGTACAGATAACGCGAACCAGCACGGCACCGCCATTCGTAGGTGCCGCCATCGACGAGCGAATCCTGAAACCAATTCCAACGTGCGTACGAGCTGGCACCTTTGCTTTTGATCTCTTTGTAAACCTCTTTCTCACGGGCGGTGAGACCCTTGAGCAAGCCGTCGCCGTCATGAATGACGCCGACTGTCGATGAGAAACCAAGCTCACGTGCGCGGCTTGCGATCTGCAGAGCCTCGTCGGGGTTCGCGACACCGCCGCCAACGACCGAATTAATGTTTACCTTAAATTTCGCGTGGTCGCGAAGATTGATAAGCTTGCTGTCGAGCACCTTGAGACTCTTTTTAGAAACGTCGTCCGGAGTGACGTTGTCGATCGATATCTGTAGATAATCGAGACCGGCTTCGTTGAGTCGCTTCACTTTTTCCGGCTGAAAATAGTAGCCATTCGAGATAAGTCCGGCGATCATTCCGTGTCGGCGGATACGCTCGATGATCTCATAGATCTCAGGGTGCATCATTGGTTCGCCACCGGAGATGGTGACGACCGACGTCCCAAATTCGGCAAGCTTGTCAATCCGCTTGAGCATCACGTCGATCGGCACCGGATCGCTCGTTTTGTCGTATTCGTTGCAGTAGGTACAAGCCAGATTACACCGCCGCATCGGCACAATGTGCACGAGCACCGGATGCCTGGTCGAAGCAAACGCCTTGATCGTGTGCTTGACCCCGCGTGTAAATCTGCTAAAACTACTTGCCTTTGGCATAAAACCTATCCAAAACCGTCAAACCCTAGATTATAGGATTTGAGAGACACCAATTCAAACCAACATAAAAATGCCCCGGGCCGGGCCGAGGCATTAACAAGATTTAGGGACAAAATTATCCCTGAACACGCTTCGCATTCTTCGGCCAGTTCGGCTTAAAAACATTTGCATCAACCGTCTGATTCTTGCGGTCGCCCGAAAGAAGAACTGTGGTGGTATCCGAGTTGTTCTCAATAACCTTGGCCTGTCGAGGCATTCCGTCAGGATCAACCCAGAGTTCTGCACCTTTGTAATCGGACTTCGCCTTAGGCGTAAGTTGCAAATGCCACGTTTTGATCCCGCCGCTGATAGACTCTTCGCCGAGATAGATCACGTCGTAATTGGCCTTAAGCTGTTCCTTGGACATACTCATAAATGCCAGCACACCGCCCGCAGATGCATTGTTCTTGGCTTTGTTGACCTTGCCAAATATCACCTGATTTCGTGTGCCGCCGCTGTAAAGCTCGTAGTCGTCGCCGATCACAAGAATGCTCTCTTGCTTCGCACGTCCGTTCTCAGTTTTCCAGTCAAGACGCATGTAACGCGTTTTTCTCTGTTTGTTCGACGGTAAAAAGCTGGTCGTCCCGATCAGTGTGTCGGTCACGTTAAGCTGCGGATTATGCTTGGTCATCGTCACGTCCGCCTGGAGCGACTGGATGCTGTTGTTATAGCCGTCCATTCGCTTTAGGATGTCGTTAATCACATTCTGCCCCTTTGCCTCGGCTACTGAGGCCGCAGCAACACCAATCGTAACCAAGAAGGCTAACGTACCGAAACGTAATATCTTCTTCATAAAAATACTTCTCCAACATGAGCCACACGGCTCTAGCTTCGACGGCCCTAAGCCGGTTCGGGTTGCAGCCGAAAGCTTTAGTTGAACCATTCCTTTGGCGAGAGAAAAATGAAACACATGATCAAAATACAAAGAATGTCCCATTGCCAAGAGGCACGTTCATAGCTCCAATTTATGATGTTTTTCATATGCAAGAGTTCAATTAACTATATGCCCGTCACGCATCTGGATTGTCCGAGCGCAGGCCGCGGCCGCCTCAGGATTGTGCGTGATCATAATGACGGTTTGGTTAAATTTCGCGTTCAGCTCCTTGAACATATCAAGGACGATCTGCGAATTTTCCGTGTCCAGATTCCCCGTAGGC
The DNA here is from genome assembly GCA_031431415.1 of Acidobacteriota bacterium. Lineage (GTDB taxonomy): Bacteria > Acidobacteriota > Blastocatellia > Pyrinomonadales > Pyrinomonadaceae > OLB17. Next base: position 2,930 of record JANPDK010000118.1, read on the forward strand.
TCATCGGCTAGGATAATGGCCGGAGCGTTGACGATCGCACGGGCCAGAGCTACACGCTGCTGCTCGCCGCCGGAGAGTTCGAGCGGCTTATGGTGCATTTTATTCTCGAGTTTGAGCAGACGCAAGACCTCCCGGCGGCGGTCAGCGTTCTTACTGCCGTTGCCGGTGTGTATCTTCTCTGCCAACTTGAGATTGCCCTCGGCGCTGAGCGTCGGGAAAAGATTAAATCGCTGAAAGACAAAACCGATCTTTCGGCGCCGAATATCGGTTCGCTGTGCGTCCGAGACCTTCGCGATGTCTTCGCCATCGATCACAATACTGCCGCTCGTCGGTGACAGCAATCCGCCGAGAAGGTGAAGCAGTGTCGATTTCCCGCAACCCGACGGCCCCATGATCGCCACAAATTCGCCCTCCGCGACATCGAGCGACACACCACGCAAAGCGGGCACGTCGAGCTTGCCGATCTTGTATGATTTCTTGAGATCTACGGTTTGTAGGATCGATTTCATCTGTAGCTAGTGCGTTGCGGTGCTATGGCTTTTGCGCGGTAGTGTTGCGGTTAAGCTGCGACGAGGGATCGATGATCGCCTCGCGGAGCTTTTGATCGAGATCGACCTCTTCGAGGTTCCAGGAATTTTTCAAAACGAACGCGGTATCCGGGTAAACCCTATCACCGATTGTCACGGCACCCGGGTCGTTGTAGGTCAACCGCATCGAATACCGTTCTTTTGGCCGCGTAACCTGTATCTGAAGCGGCAAATTGGTGAAATTGCCAGTCTCGGTCAAGCTTCCCTCGTTTCCATAAACAATATCCGACTCGATCTCGCCCTGAACATCAAAGATCTGTTGCCGCGCTAACCGTACTATCCCTACGCGGTCAAACCAGAAACGACGTGTTATCTTAAGCATTCCGTCCGAACCTTTCTCAAACTCATCGAGCAGATAATAACCACGGGTCACCTTGCGGATTCGCGATTTGTTGTCCTTGCTCTGATCTTCCTCGACCTGATAGATCGCACTCTGAGTGTAGACGTTTGAATCGGAGGTCGGCTGAACAAGAATTGCATCGGTAAAATGCTGAGGCCGCAAATTAGCAAAGGCATTGACGTTTTCCTTCATCGCTTTGCCGTTAGCGTTTGCGCCGGGAACTGCGTCAAAACTCTTTTGCAAACGAGTATAGTCAGCCTTATTAGTGCCCTTGACGAATTTTTTGTACTTTCCGCTCCCGCCGTCTTGCAGGATCGCGACTCGAAAGCCTTCCCCGTCCGAGGTCATCTGGGCCACATCCGTCTTAAAAAACGGCACAATTACCTTCATGAAGATCTTGCCGGGCCGCTGGACAAATATCTCGCCATCAGCCTCGCGATAGACTTCTTTACTACCGAATTCGGCGAAAGAATTGTCTTCGAACTTCAATGCCATCTTAGCCCTCATCGAATCGACACGGGCAAAACGGTTGATCTCCTTAATAAGCTCGGCTTGGGTTGCAGTCTGGGTCTGTAGCAGTACGGCCGTCGGTCTATCTGTTTTAATGAAATTACAACCAAAAGCAAACACACTAAAGCCTAGTGTGCAGATCAATATGAGACGATTCTTTTTACCGGGGTAAAACTTCATTGATATCTGATGGCTAAGCAGCTTCTGCCGTTGCAGGCAAAACAGTATTTCGGCGAACAAAAACGGCACCAAACGGCAAATAATAGCATTTTGATACGTGTATTCCTAACGCGAAAAAGCCGCGGAAGCCAGACAAAACGCGTCAGCCGTCCACGTGCTTTTAAGACAAACGGAAACTAATTGGCGAATGTTCCCGACGCTCGCGTCAGATAATCCTGCATTGTGTAGGAGAACATTATCGCCAGCCAAAAGAAACTGCCGACCGCGGAGAGCCAGATCAGCCGCGGGCTCCACTTTACGTGCATAAAAAACAGCATAACGCACGCCATTTTGGTAAACGCGATCAGCAAGGCGACGAGTGTATTCGCCCCCGGAAAGATCGTGTCCATATCCACGGTCGCCGCGAAATAGGTGAGGATCGTGCCGACGACAAGAATAAGGAATACCCCGACATACTTCGGGATATTCATGTGCTCATGATCGTGATCGTGGTCTTGTCCGTTATGTGTATCAGCCATCAGTAACCCCTAATGCATAAAGTGCCTGCCCAGCAGATAAAGCAGCGGGAACAGGAAGATCCAAACGATATCGACAAAGTGCCAGTACAGGCCGGACATCTCGACCGGCATGTAGTAATCACCGGTGTAATTACCCTTGAATGCCGTCCAAAGCAACCATGTCATGAGTCCAAGGCCGACGATCATGTGCAGAGCGTGCAGCCCGGTCATTACGAAATAAATGAAGTAGAAGATGCGGACTTTGTCGCGAAACTTGTTCGGGTCGATCCTACGATTACCATTCTCGTCGTCAACGTAATAACCCGTTTTTTCGGCAGCGGTCAGATATCCTTTATCCTCAGCGTACTTAGCAAGCGAACAGTCGGTCCATTGGAACTCGCCGCGTGGATTGGCATGTTCTGTCGCAGGAGCATTATGATCGACTTCCCAACACGGCTTTTCGTGTCCTTCAGAATGTGCACTTTTATCTTCCTTGATCTTCTTGTTGAGTCCGGCAACAGGCACTAGGCCGTGATTATACTTGTCCGTATACTCGACCGCCTTTACACCCAGGAAAACCGCACCGAAGAACATCGTCAGCAGGATCAATATGACCTGCATTATCCGATTGCTCTTTTGCGCGTAATAAACGGTTAGCGCCATCGTCAGCGAACTGACGATCAGCACAAGAGTATTCAAACCGCCCCAGAATGCGTCGAGGTGATTACTACCCGCCGCGAACGCCATCGGGTATTTCGAACGAAAGACGAGATAGGCCGTAAAGAGCCCGCCGAAAAACAGGATCTCCTGCACGAGGAACATCCACATCCCAATCGCGACGCTCTCTTCCTGCTGGCCCATGTCTTCGAACTGATGCTGAAGCCCGGGCTCGTGATATACAAATTTGTCAGGGTTATGTTCCGACATGTTTAGATGTTCACTGCCTCCCGTTCGCGAGCTGCTTCCAGATCGAGGCCGCTTTCTTCGCCGAATTCGTATGCTTCCCAGGTGACGACAGGCATTACCTCAAAATTCTCGGTCGGCGGAGGTGAACTCGTACGCCATTCGAGGCCAGGGTGCATCCACGGATTATCACCAGCGGGTTTTCCAAAGAATAGCGAGTGGAACAGATAAACCACCGGCATCACCAGACCAACACCGAGCACAGACGCACCTGCGGTCGAGAAGATGTTAAGTACCTGTAATTCTTCCGGATACGCAGCATAGCGTCTCGGCATTCCCTGATACCCGAGGATAAACTGCGGGAAGAACGTCAGATTAAATCCGACAAATACGAGCATCGCCGATATCTTGCCCCAGAATTCCGAGTACATCCTGCCGGTCATCTTCGGCCACCAATAATGGATGCCGCCGAGATACGCGATCACCTGTCCGCCGACCATCACGTAGTGAAAGTGAGCGACAACAAAATATGTATCCGTCAGATGCACCGTCAAACCCATTGCACCGAGAAACAGCCCCGTAAGTCCACCGATCAGGAAAAGCCCCATGAAACCGATCGCATACAGCATCGGCGTATCAAAGGAAATCGACCCTTTGTACATGGTCGCCGTCCAGTTGAACATCTTGATAGCCGACGGCACGGCCACAACCATCGTCAGGAACGAGAACACCATACCGGCGTACATCGACTGGCCGCTGACGAACATATGATGGCCCCAAACCAAGAAGCCAAATACCGCGATTGCGATCGACGAGAAAGCGATAAACTCGTAGCCGAAGATCTTCTTTCGCGAGAAATTAGAGATCAGCTCCGAGATAACGCCCATTCCCGGCACGATCATGATGTACACGGCCGGATGGGAATAGAACCAGAACAGATGCTGAAACAAGATCGGGTCGCCGCCTATCGACGGGTCAAAGATACCGACGTGTGCTGCACGTTCGATCGCAAGCAGAAGGATCGTAATCGCGATTACCGGCGTTCCAAGGATCATCACCAAGCTCGTCGCGTAGTGTGCCCAAACGAACAGCGGCATTCTGAACCACGTCATCCCCGGCGCACGCATTGTGTGCACAGTGACGATAAAATTAAGGCCAGTAAGAATCGACGAAAATCCGTTGATAAAGATACCGAGACCGACGAGCATCACGTACGAATTAGAGAATGTCGTACTGTATGGCGTGTAAAACGTCCAACCTGTATCGACGCCGCCCTGCATCAGCGAGAACAACGTCAGTCCGCCGCCGATCCAGTAAAAGTAAAGGCTTAGCAGGTTGATACGGGGCAGCGCGAGATCCTTGGCGCCGATCATGATAGGAAGCAGGAAATTACCCAAGATCGCCGGGATCGAAGGGATCAGGAAAAAGAAGATCATCAGCACGCCGTGCTGTGTGAAAACTTTATTGTAGGTACCCGTTTCGAGCAGATCGCTGTTCGGCGTGAGCAATTCGAGCCTGATAGTGGCCGCGTAGAGGCCGCCCATCATGAAGAAAAGCGACACCGTGACCAAATACATGATCGCAATTCGCTTGTGATCTTTGGTCAACAGCCATGATTTTATAGTCGAACCATTTGTGATGTAGTTCAACTTTGGCCCGCCGTAACCTGTCGATATTGCTTCTTGCGCGTTCATAATCGTAATAAAACTACTTATTGCTGTTCGCCGCTTTCGTATTCGCTGCCGGTTTCACCTCGGGCTTATTCGCCGCCATCGGAGCATTTGCCGCCGGTGCGGTCGATGCACCGGCGTTCGGCGTCAGCGACTTGATGTATGCGACGAGCGAATTCAACTGTTCCTCGGTCACCTGGCCCTTAAAGGTCGGCATGATCGGCTGGAAGCCCTCGACCACTTGCGATGCGGGATTGAGGATCGAGTTGCGAATATACTGTTCGTCGGCCTTGACCGTCGTGCCGCCCATCAGTTTCACGTCCGTGTTGAAAATGTTCTCAAGCTTGGCTCCACGTTGTGTCGGCCCACCGGCGTGGCACGAAGCGCACCCGAGTTTATTCTCAAAAAGGTCCTTGCCCTGCTCAACCGGCGTCTGGCCCGAAACGTTGCCGCTCAGCCAGTTGTCAAAATCTCGCTGTTCCATCACATAGACCCAACCGCCCATTCCTGAGTGATTTAGCCCGCAATACTCAGCGCAAAATAGGTGATATTTACCCGGTTTTGTCGGCTCAAACCACAGATACGTGTATCGACCAGGAACGACGTCAACCTTCGTGCGAAATGCGGGAATCGAGAAATCGTGCAGCACGTCCTCGGTTGTCATCGTCAGTTTGACCTTACGTCCGACCGGTATGTGAAGCTCATTTATCTCACGCTGTCCGGTCTGATGCTGAGCCTTCCACATCCACTGTTTGCCGACGACGTATATCTCCATCGCGTCCTCGGGCGGCGTGAACTGATTGAAGAACACGACCGCACCACCGAGAAAAATGGTCATAGAAATGACAAACGGAATGATCGACCAGACTGTCTCGAGCACCATCGAACCGTGCATTTCCTCGGGCGTTGCGAACTTCTCGGTCTCGCGGTACTTGATCGCGAAAAAGAAGATGGCAGCGACGACAGGTATCGAGAATGCGACGCTCACCGCGATCAGATAGAAATACAACAGATCTACCTGCCACGCGAAAGTCGAGGCTTGCTCCGGAAAAAATGGTACCCAATTCTGCATAACTCGTTAGTGGTGAATTGTGAGCGGTGAGTGGTGAGTTTCTTCACTCATCATTTATCACTCACCACTCATCACTTTCTTCCTGTTTCTCCGCCAGAACACAAAACCCATCAAACCCATGCCGATCAGCGTTGCAATACCGCCGAGCCGCATCACATTCAGGATAGCGAAGCCGTATTTACCTGTCGACGGATCGTAGTGATAGCAATAGAGAAGAAGCTGCTCGGCAGCCGTCCCCACCTTGCTCTGGGCCGATTCCATAACGCCAAATTTGAGATCTTTCGGCGAATAGTCGATGCCGTACATGTAGCGCGACATCTTGCCTTCCGGCGTCGCAACCATTACTCCGGCAGCGTGAGCATACTGATTGCTCTTCTCGTCCCAACGATAGCTAAATCCCGCCGCCGATGTAACTGCATCGATCGACTCTTGCGTTCCCGTCAGAAAATGCCAGCCTTTCTCAGTTCCCGGCCGTCCGTAACGCTGCATGTAGCTCGCCTTCTTATTTTTGGCCAGCTCCGTCTTGTCAAATTCTTTCGCGTCGAAGCTGATCGCGACGACATCAAATTCTTTTCCGGCGTCAAACGACACGCCCTTTAACGAACCGGTCAGGCCATTCAAAACCTGATTACAAAGCATCGGGCATTCGTAAGAGACAAATGCGACGATCACGGGCCGTCCGTTGTTAAAAAAACTGCCGAGCTTTACGATGTTGCCCGCCTCGTCTTTCAACTCCGTATCGAGCGGCAATTGATTGCCAAGTTTCTGCTCGATACCGACCGTCTTTAGTGCAGGCGGCAATCCGTTTCCCTCGCCGACTGACGGATCGTATGTCCGAGGGCTATAAAGCGGCGAATTGTAATGTTCGTTCTTCTGAGCGAAGGCGGACGCAGTTAAAAGTGAAAAACTAAAAACTAAAAGTGAAAAACACATCGCAAACCGAGTCAACCGACAACTCAGGCCAGTTTCCTCAAAACTATTAGTTTTTACCTCTTCACTTTTCACTATTCTTTACCGTCTCATCAACGACGCCATGCGTCCACCGCTCGACTCTGAGATGGACATACGCGACTTGGAATACATTGCCTCGGCATCGGCACCCGATTTCGCCTTGACGTTCTGGCTCAGGAGTTTCTCCTTCGCTTCATCTATCGGCATTGCCGTGACCACGCCCGTCTTGGCATCTTTATGGCCTGTTTCCCAAAGTTCCAACCATTGGCGGTGCAATTCACGATATTCCGCCTGCGGAGCACCAAGCTCCATATTCACCCAACCCTTGTCAGACTGGACGCCGAATCCCGGAGCAAGCTGAACACGAGGCTCTGGCGGCAGCCGTTCGCGTTCGCTCTGGGCCATCGGATTTACGGGCCCGGCATTCTCCTTTGACAGATCTTTCAGCACGTTGAGAAAAGCGAACATCAGTCCAAAAGTGACGACGATCAGCAAAAACAAGCCAACTGCGAATCCCATGATCCCCTTGAGCTGGATCTCATTCTGCTCGTACGGGATGTTGAGATCAACGCCCGAATCTGTGTGTTTCTTTGACGACATAACCGTGTCAATGCCCCCTGCCGTGAGCTATCGCCTCCTCAAAATACGGATCTTTTGCAGGAACTATCGGTCGCTTGAGCAGTTCTCCGAAAAAGTACCAAAGCCAGATTCCGCCCACCGCTATCGGCCCTACAAAATCGAGCCAGCTTACATAAAACGCACCCTGCGGCAGTGTCCAATTAGGATCGACCCTAAATGCCGGCCCTACCTGGTAAAACATATCGACCAGACGCATGAACAAGATGAACAAGGCCAACAACGCAAGAATTTTCGCCTTGCGTTTAATATCCTGTTTTAAGAGCAAAAGGAAGGGAAACGCAAAGTGGAACAGGATCAACCCCACGCCCATGTAGCCCCAGCCGCCTTTCATACGCGTCAGGAACCAGGTAGTCTCTTCCGGCAGATTACCCGACCAGATGATAAGGAACTGCGAGAAATTGAAGTACGCCCAGACCATCGTCAGAGCAAGCATCAATTTGCCGAGATCGTGAAAATGCCTCTTGCCAAGAACTGCGTTCATCGGGGCACGATCCATAAGGAACGCAAGAACCGCAACGACAAAGCAAAAACAGCTAAGAGCCCAACCGGCAACAAACAACAGTCCCCACATTGTCGAGAACCAATGCGGATCGAGCGTCATGATCCAGTCGACCACGGCCAATGTCACGACGAGGGCATAAATAACCATCGTCGGCCCGGAAAAACGCGATGCCCTTTCGAGCACGAGCCGCGATTCTTCGACCGTTGTTGTCTTGTCCTGATCGGCTCCCCATTTATTGAGGAGATAGACCATCACACCCCACAGAGCGAAATATATGAACGAACGCAGTATCCAGAACCATGTCGTCATATACGGCGCGCGGGCCGCGATAACATGTTCCGTCGGATCCATGTGCGTCCACTCGTAAAAACTATGCGTGTAAACGCCGATCGCAAGCGGAATGAAGAGCAATACGACAAGCGGTAATGTTCTCGACCCTGCCTCTACAATGCGGCGAATCACCACGCCCCAAGCTCCGCCCGTGAGATACTGCAGCATCAAAACGCCCAAGCTGCCGATAGTGATGCCGCCCCAGAAGACAAATCCTAAAAGCCACGAGCGAAGAGCCTGCTCGGTGTTGAAATATGCTCCGACCGCCCAAATAATAAGGGCAATGCCGCCGATGCCGAGGGCCAGGCCTCGCAAGCGGTTGATATCGGCTGGTGCTTTGTAATTCTCAGGATTCGCCATTTAGTGAGTGCCTCCGTGGGTCGTTTCCCCTGATTTCGGAGGTTCCGTTTTCGAGCCGGCCTTCAGCAATTCTTCCGGATTCTGGCCGACCTGCAATGCACGTATATACGCGACGATCGCCCAGCGATCCGCCGGCTGTATCTGGTACGCGTAGCTATTCATCTTGCCCCAGCCATTGGTCATTACGTCGAAAAAGTGTCCGACCGGAGCGTTTCTCAAACGGTCGTCATGATACGTTGGCGGCTTAGAAAATCCACGTCGAACGATCATTCCATCGCCATTGCCGACCGGGCCGTGACAGACGATGCAGTAAATGTTGTAGCGTTCCTGGCCACGGTCAATTAGTTCTTTTGTTACCGCGAGCGGAAATTCCTCTATGTCATTCGGGAAACTTGCAACAAGCGTGTTCCCCGTCGAATCCGTCGTCGTGGCCGCAACGGCGTTTGGATTCGGATTATCGATCTTACCGGTGTAAAACGCTTTGTTGTCGTTCAACTGGCCACGGGCAACAGTTCCGTCGATCTTGTCACGCGACGCACGGCCATCCTTAAACCAATCACTCTTTTTATAAGCCTTGTAGCGCGGCTGATCCTGCATGTCGAACCTGACGCCGCAAGCAGACAAGAGTAGGCAGAAAGCGCTAAGCAGTAATAATCCGACTCGGGTTCGTCCTACTGACAACTGACCACGGACAACTGACCACTGAGGTTTATTCTTCAACATCAAATACCTCCTGCGCGTTCAGGGCCTGCATAAAACTTTTTGTTTCCTCGTAATCATATTTCGGGTCATTTGACTCGATGATGAGGAAGAACTTCTCACGCGTTGCGAGGGCAAAACGCGGGACATTGAAAACCGGATGATACGGTGCCGGCAGTCCGTTCAGGAACAACATTCCAAATACCGCGACAAAGGCCGCAAACAGGATCGTCAGCTCATACGCCGGCGGAATGAACGACGGAAGGCTAAAGTGCGGACGTCCACCAACGATGATCGGCCATTCGAGCACATGAACGAAATACTGCAATCCGAGGCCCGCCATCAGTCCCGTAACGCCGCCGGTAAAGATCAAATACGGCAAAATGCTGCGTTTGATACCGAGGGCCTCGTCGATCTCGTGAAGCGGGAACGGCGAAAACGCATCCGTCTTGGTGTAACCTGCATCACGCACACGCCTGGCCGCGTCGACCAATTGGGTCGGCGTATCGAATTCGGCTAGTATCCCGTGAAGTTTATGTTCCATAAACAGTTGTCGGTTGTCAGTTGTCGGTTGTCAGTTTTCAGCAGTTGTATTTACTGACAAATGACAACCGACAACAGAAAACAACTAAATAGGCGG
>JANPDK010000119.1:0-7400 GCA_031431415.1 Acidobacteriota bacterium
TTTTTCACCCCCGCCCCGCGTGCTTGTGGCCTTTTCTCCGCCTATAACCCCCCCTGGGGGCCCGCCGGGGGCCCGACGGTCGGCGGCACTTCGCCGACAAAATATCTTAATGCGGTGCTAACCTCAATGGGCATCTTCCACATCTTTGCGTATGTCGCGAGCCAGCGTTTATCGATCTGATTAAAGCCATTTGGACTGCTTACGAGTTTGATCGAGATTCCCTCGACCGTTTCGCCCGACTTCGTTTTGATCCTCACTTCGACATCTGCCTTTTCGCCGTGCGGTTTAGCGGCGACGACGCTCTCGATCTCAGCGACCTTGTAGTTCATCGCCACGAGCCAGACGCGGGCGTCCCCATCAAGGCGCCAATTGTTAAATTTGTCGCGTATCTCGTCTTCGTTCTTAAAGCCGTTCTTCGCAGTCAAAGAACCAAGCGCGACCTTTGCCGGGTCGGCCTTTTGTGCCAAAGTACCAGTCGCCACGACAAGGACGAGCAAAAATAAAAATAGAGATATCGATCTCAGCTTCATCGGATATTGTCTCGATGGTAATCGACGTTCCCACTATTCTCAATCGCCAGGCTGTCGAAAATTGCCAACCCAGGGACTCACCCCAGCGTCGAAACGATGCTTAGTCAATAAATCTCTTGCAGATTACGTTACTGTCAATAAGATGTGGTCAGCTCGACGCCAGTGTAGTAATGCCTGATGATCTCGTCGTATTTCACACCCATTTTGGCGAGTCCGAACGCGCCATACTGGCACATGCCGACTCCATGGCCCCAGCCTCGACCCGTAAATGTGTAGCTTGAAACGGTGCTGCCGGAATAGCGTTTGTTGATGACAAATAGTTGTTCCGGAAGGCGCAAAGCGGAGCGTATCTTACCGCCCTTCAACGTTTTAACGCCGTTCGACCCGATGATCTCAAGCTCGATCGGGCGACGGGAATAGCCGACTTTTTTGACGTTAATATCATAAAGGGTACCGATGCCGCGGACGTATCGCGACAGACGCGACTGGACGGCTGATGCCGCAACGGACTTGTTCCAATAGATCCACGGTGACATTTTTTCGGCCGTGGTCGGCGTTTCGCTCGGTTTGATCTCAAGGTATTTGACGGCACCAAACGAGTCGAGCTGGTACCGAACGTCTTCGCCCCCAACGAGCGCCACCTCGCGAACCGGATACATCGTCTCACCAAACTGCCTGAATAAAAACACATCCGGCCTGACTGCTATTTGTCGTTGTGTTTTACCGCTTTTGAGGACAAGTTTACCGTCCGCCGTGGGTTGAGCCTGTCCGGTCAGCACCTCGGGCATCCATTTCTTCTTGTCGTAGATCTGCCGGATCAGACGAAGCATTCTCGCGCGTGTGAACGCCCTGTTCGGCTTCAGGGTTAGATCAGGGTGCAACGTAAAAAAGCCGTCACGGAGCAGCGCTGCAATATCCGCCCGACGATCTTTTGGTATCTCGGCTACGTCGTCAAACGCCAGTTGATAATTGATATCCGACTCGCTAAGCATCGCGTCCGCATATCCCGGAGCGTAGATAAAGCTTGCGATGATGCGTGCCAGCTCAGCCGGCTTTGACGTGTCGCGGTTTACGTTCGGATACGTCTTGCCAAATTTTAAGGCTAGATTGTTTATCCAGTTCGCCATCTCGCTCTCGGTTGGCACTTCTTCGAACCAATCATCCGTCATCTGCCCGGTCGAGAGCTGAAAACTGTTTGAGGCGAGCAGAGACATCAGACGAACGAGATCAAGATTGCCTTCGTCACGCAATTTGGCCGGTGTTCGGCTTGTCTTTATCAGGAACGGCTCGAAGTGACGCCGCCCCTCGAGCGAACATTCCACGCCCTTAAGATACGGCTCACCCTTGTCAAAAATATTCCCGCCGTCCTCAGTCCGCCCGCCGCAAGTCGAAGTGTAATAAGCATTTATCGGCTTGCCTTCGTATGTCGCGACGATGCCGCGTGTTTGCTGAACAGCCTGTGTGCCCATCTTCGTCTCGATCGAAACGCCCTTGTAAACCTGCGACCAGACGGTCGGCACCATATCAAAACCCTGTCGCCCGTAATTGCCGATATTCGCGATCGCATAAGTGCGGGCAGCAACCGCCTGAGCCTTCTGAGCTTCAAGTTGAGGCAGGCCAAGTTCACTCGGCACGACGCCGAGCAGATATTCCTCGAGCGGCACGACGTTCACGACCGTTAGCGAACCGCGTGCGTTTACAAAGACCTCGATCTTGCCGCGATACGCCTTGCCGTTAAGCCTGACCGGATTGATGCGTTCGTTTACGGAACCAAAAGCGACGGATTTCAGCGACGAGTACTTCGCCGGCTCACTCGGGCCATTGACGATCACCTCGCGAAGATTCGGGTCGACCGACCCGGTCACGGTCGTCACAGTCGAACCGGTCGTCTTGATCAAGCTGCGGACTTCGCTCTTTCCCGCCGTCTTCAATTGTTGCGATAGAGCGACCGCGTCTTCGGAAACGACAGTCTTTTTCTCGATCACGGTTAACGCGTCGTCGAAATCCTTTTCCGCCAGCTTCGCCTTTAGTTCGTCAGCCTCTTCGGTCGTCGCTTTGACCGTGCCGACCCAGACCTTCCATGTATTCGACACCGAGTCGAGACTAACGATCGCGGATTCACCGATGGCATCACGGATGTCCTTGGCGAGATCATTCGCATCGTTCTGCGTCGGTAAATTCTGAAATTCGATCCGGTAATTCTCGATCTCCGGCGCGCGATACGCCCTCGCCGACACCGTCACACGAGTAGCCGCGAGTAGCTTCGACGGCTCATCCGGGCTAACAGCCACCAGCGACGAATCCCCCGTCGTGATCGTCACCGAACCGGCATTTGTAGCGAGACCTATGCGGATCAGAGGCTCTGACGCAAGTTTGAAATATTCGTAGTCAGCGGCGTATGTCGTTGTAGATATGAGGATTACAGAGACGATGAATACGAAGCACCTAATATTCATACCGCAATACTATCAAAAATCGTATTTCTATTTTTCAAGAGCATTAAAAATAAACGGAAAAGTACCCCAACTCTGTCCGCGATGCTGCGGACGAAAAGCGAATAAGACTATCTTGCCTTTACCGAAGGTTGCCTCGGCGAGGGCGGTCTTGCCGTTGAGCAATTTTTCGCCAAGCATCCAGCCGGACATTAGAGCGTCCTTATCCGCATAGCGGGCAACTGTCGTCACGCGCTGGTTGTCTGTTATGTCAAAAGCCGAACTTGACGAAAAATACGCACCCGGCGAACGTCTCAGGCCACGAGAAAGAGGTGAGGATGTATCGACATCTAGCTTTACGATCGATCCCGGATTGTAAAATTCATTTCGCCTGACGCCGGCCAAGACATTTTTCATCGGCAGGCCGAACCGCTTGATCACCATCTCGCACGAGTCGTCGAAGCAGATCAACTTACCGCCGTTCTCGACATATTTCTTCAGGTTATCCACGCCCACCGTTCCGATGCCACCCGCGAATTCCGGGGGATAACGCTCGGCACTCAGTCCGTTAACGATCGTGTTTTCGCTGTCGGCCGGCAGAATTATCGCATCTAGATCGAGATTGCCGCTGCGCATATCCTCGTTCGAGACGGAACGAAATGGTATCTGAAAAGTGTCCAGCACGAGCCGCGTCCAGCCTTCATCCATCGAGCCACCGGCACCTTTGTAGAGGCCGATCTTCGGATTTGTCTTTAGCGGATTCGGTTTTCTGGCGAATGCCGTATTAACCGGAGTGAGATTCATAACCGCACGGGCCTGATTAAGATTCTCAACTTTCTTAAGCGTCGCCCGGTCTTTTTCAAGATCCCTAATCTGCCAGATCGCTTCAGCTTCGATGCCCATTTGCATCGGCAGCGTCCAGCCTGCGACATCGTAAGGTGCCTCGGCATCGCCATTTGGCAAGAGACGATGCGGATAGGTTTGCTTCTCAAACAAGCTCAGAACATTATTCTTCTGCGGCTGATTCACAAAGACGAGAAAACTCCCTAGCGGCATCTCGTGAAAATCGACCTGCTTCGGTTCCATTTTCAGATACAGTTCCTTGGTCATCTCGTAGACCTCGATTCCCTGTGCCATCAATATCTCTAGAAACCGCGAGATCGTCTCCGTATTCGGCTGGCCGGCGCTGACGACAAATGCTTGCGGATCGTCCGCGTTCGGCGTCAAATTTTCACGACCTCGATCATGGAAATTGCGCAAATATCGTTCGCGAAATTTCGCCCCCATCTGCAACAACGAACGCGACGCAGTCATTTCGATTTGTGCTATATCAGCTGGCCGCCAGACGCCACCTTCCCACGTGTCAGGATAATTTGTCGCTATTTCGAGCAGATTCGGAAGGCCGCGGGTGTTTCGATTTCCGGCTAGCTGTTCTCTCCTGATCGTCACGGGCGACATCAGGTTCGCACTCGCAGCCTCGGATAGGATGCCGATCGAATTGTGATAGTAAGGAGCGGATCGGAAACCGCCGTGCCACCACGTGTCGTATGTCGAATTCGTCGCCACACCCGCCACATTCTTCGCCTGCAGATCGGCGGCCATCTTGTAGCCGATCAGGCCGACCTCGCGCAGGATCGATGGATTTACACGCGGATTTGGCGGGTCGAAGAACGGCGGGATGATAAATCGCGACGCATTTTGCCCCTGCTGATGCACGTCATAAACGAGCTGCGGGAACCACTCTTTCCAAAACAGTTTCGTAATCGCCTGGGTCTCTTGCAAGTTCAACATGAACCAATCGCGGTTGTCATCGTGCCCGGCGTAATGGTGATAAAGCTCAGGCGGTGAAGTGCCTTCGCTCTTTGTGCCAAGCGTTTTGCGGTACCAGTCGGCGACGATATCGATACCGTCGGGGTTAGACGACGGGAAAAGAAGCAAGATCGTGTTATCGAGAATTTCCTTTGTTTCCGCATCGTTTGCCGTTGCGAGATCGTACGCAAGATTCATCGACATTTGCGAAGCGACGATCTCGGTCGAATGTATCGAGCATGAGATCGAAATGATCGTCTTGCCGTTCTTCACAAGATCATTGAGTTCGCTTTCATCGCGAATCGATCGCGGATCGGCTAATTTGGCGCTGATTCGGCGGTATTTTTCGAGATTCTTGATGTTATCGGCGGATGAGATGAAGGCGACGATGAGCGGCTTGCCGTTGGTCGTTTTGCCGATCTCACGAACGGTGACTTTGTTGCTCGCTTTGTCGAGCTTGGCGAAATAGTCACTGATCTGCCGCCAGTCGGCAATGGTCTTGTCATCGGTCGGGTAAAAACCGAGCACAGACTTGGGGGATGGCACCTGAGCGACAATCGGGGCTGAAAACAGTAAAATTAAACCGCAGAGACGCAGAGGCGCAGAGACAGAATACGAACTATTCTTCAACCGAATCAGATGTCCGCGACCAAACCCAAAGATACTCATAAAAATGCTCCCTCTGCGTCTCCGCGTCTCCGCGGTTCAGAAATCTCCGAAAATAAGTTGTTAAAGTTTCCCGTAAAGGAGTCTAACAAATCGTGGCTCGCTGGAAAACTCAGATACTGGTGGGGCTGGCTGGTGGCGGGCACACTGTTGCTCTTCGTTGCGACTCCTGCGTTATTGTTCTTGGGCCTGATCAATCGCCGCATCTGGCTATTCCCGCTTGCAGAATGGGGAGCAAAAACGTGGCTCAAGGCGTGCGGAGCCACGGTAAACGTAACTGGCGGCGAGAATCTCGACCCGAATACTTCATACGTATTCGCGTCCAATCACCGCTCATATCTCGATACAGCGACTCTCTTTTTCTTTGCTGGAAAAAAAATGGGGCTCGTCGCAAAAAAAGAGCTTCTGAAAGCTCCCGTTTTCGGTCAGGGGATGAGTTTTGTAAATATCATCGCCATCGACCGCACCAATCCCGAACGAGCCCTTGCATCGATGAATAAAGCCCGGGAAGTAATGGAGAAAGGCTATTCCTTTGGCCTTTTTGTCGAGGGAACGAGGGCAATGCCAGGCGAGTTACTGCCATTTAAGAAAGGAGCGTTTCACCTCGCCGTCCAAATGCAGGCCCCAATCGTGCCCGTTGCGATCACGAACACCGACCAGATGATGGGCAAGCGAACCGGCGTAGCATATCCCGGCAAGGTCAAAATGAAACTGCTCGAGCCGATCCCCACCAAAGGAAAAACGACAGAGGATGTAATGGAACTACTTCTCGCGACCCGAGAGGTGATCGCCGCTGAGATGGCGAAATGAGTGATACCGAGACGCTCTTGATGCGCTGAAATCCCGCCATCTCTATTTCTCGCCCTCGCAGCGCCCAACTACGGCTTTATCGGTGTCGGTGTCGGGCTCGGCGTCGGCGTCGGGTCATCGTCAAGGATGCGCACCTCGCTTCGTCCGACACGATAATTTGTAAACTTGATACGTACCTTTAGTTTCAGCACCGAGCCATTGTCGAATACCAGCTCGTCGTCCGAGGTCGAGTATGCCGGAAACCAGTATTTTCCATCTATATTCTCGCGCCATGTCTCAAAGATCGGAAACTTATTGACCTTTGTTTCGGGCACACCCTTGCCCTTCGATTTGACGATAAAGAGGTCGTCCATATCGACCCAGACACGACCCGTAAAAAGCCGCAGCGTTGTCTTTTTCGGATCGGGGATAACCTTTGGCGTCACTTCAAAAACATATAGATTAAGGTCGTCGATCTTTTCGTTGCCGATGTATGAGAAATTGTATTTGTCGATCGCCGATGGCTCGAGAGCAAAGGGGTTGACGCCGCCCATGTCTTCGATGTCCTCAGGGCTCACCCGACCGGGCGGTGTCGTAGGAACAGGAAAGAAGACTATTTTTTCGAACCGCTCGCCCGCTTGGGTAAACGTCATGAATGAATCCCGCCGGTAAGTGCCGATAATATTACCGCCGAGCCCGATCTCGTGAAAAGTCACCGAGCGATTAAAAGCGTATAAGGTGAGGGCCTCGCGAAATTTGCCTTCGTTTGTAGTAAAAGCCTTCACGATCCGCGCCGTCTCTGCCGAGGACATGCTTCCCTTAACTGTGGCGCTACCCTGAGCGATCAAGGCAGACGCCGCCACAAGCGATATCACAAGAGCACTCAAAAAACGTTTCTTCATCATTTCACCATTATCCACAAAGACTAAGAAATAGATGCATACGGCGGGGGAAAAGTTGACAGTAAGGTGATACTGTACGAAAAACATGCTGCGTGTAAACAAGTTTATACCCTGTAATCACCCCAAAAGATAAAAAGGAGGCCGTCTGGAAACTCAGTTTCCGGGCGGTCTTTTTTTTGGAAGAGTTTTGATTTCGCCGTTGATCAGATCGCGGGTGCGTGGCTGAACCTTTGGAGGTTATGGGCGATGGCGATGAGGCCTAGTTCGGTATT
>JANPDK010000120.1:0-4773 GCA_031431415.1 Acidobacteriota bacterium
CGGACCGTTGACCCAGGCCGGTGTGCCGTCGTTTGCACCGTGGTTTAACCAACAGACATACTTTAATTATCACCACACTGCAGCGGACACGTTCGATAAGGTCAATCCGAAAGAACTCTCCGAACTCGGAGCCCTGATGGCCGTGCTGTCATACGGGCTTGCTAATCTGGAACAGCCGCTGCCGCGCTAAGGAGAGTTTCTGGTCTACGGTTAGCCTCAACACCGTGCAAAATGCTAATCTTTAACTTACAAACGGGAAAACCGCATCCGTAAACTGCTTTATGCTTAATCGTCCACCGCCATATTTTCCGCAGAATCAGCTTTCGCCGCCCGACGATAAGCGGTATCTAAAATTCAAGTTGATCGTAGGGGCGCTTATATTATTAGGCGTGGGAGCACTCATCGGACTGGGTTTTGGCATCTACTATCTGGTTCGTTGGCTGATGTAAGCTCGGTAAAAGCAAATAATAAAGGAGCGACCGTTCGCTCCTTTTTTATTTCCCAACTTTATTGAGACCCCGGTTAATTCGCAGGGGATTTGGGCCGGTTCGTAGCAGCTCGCGCTCGCTCACCTTGCAGAGCTAACTGCTTTGCCTGAGGCAGCAGGTCGATGGCCTTGAGAAGTTGATCGTCATACTCATTGAAAACCTGAAATGAAGTCTGCGAACCATACGCGGCGGTAACCAACTCGGAACGCAGTATTCTCTCTACAAATTCACGTTCACGATCAGCCTGCGCCGCCGGGACTTTGTATTTGTCAGCCGCAAATTTCTTGAACGCAGTAAATAAAGCATCAGTCATCGCAAAATCCGTCGATCTAATGTCATATTCAAATTTGATCGGCCAGGCGACCTTGTAAGCGTCAAATCCGGCAACCTTGCCATTCACAAGCTCTAAAGCGAACGCAAAAATGGGACTCACAAGCTTTGACTGTTGACGGCCCCTTTCGTAAGTGATCGTCCTCGGTTTGATCAGAACGTCAGGACTGATGCCCCCGCCACCATAGACGGTGCGGCCGGAGTCGGTCTTACTCTCGGAACCTTTCGGTTTCTCGACCTCAGTCTCATCGTTCTTAAGGCTGCCGCCATCACTATTATAGTTGTAAAGCTCACCGTTCGAATAGTCGCGTTGGATAATTCGGCCCGACGGGGTTGCGAATTTGGCGATGGTCAGGAGCAGCATTGATCCGTGATCGAGGATAAATGGATTTGTCACAAGACCCTTGCCATACGTAACTTCACCGACTATCAATGCACGATCGTGGTCTTGTAGTGCCCCGGCAAGGATCTCTGACGCGGATGCCGAGTTTCGATTCACCAAAACAACGACTGGCAAACGTTCAGGATTTCGGTTCTGTGCCTCGATGTTTCCGCTCGCACCTTCTACACGTCCCTTCTGAGTAACGACGGTCAGGCCTTCGCCAAGAAACTGATTGGCCACACGAACTGCCTGCATTACGAGACCACCACGATTGTCGCGAAGATCCAGTACAAGTTGCGTCGCTCCCGCAGCCTTAAGCTCACGAAGTCCCTGAACAAATTCACCCGAAGTGGTCTGGTTAAATCCGCCGCTCATCCGCAAATAGCCCACGCCCGGACGGATCATATAAACTTCGCTGATGGATGGCTGCGGGACAGCATCCCGAATGATCTCTACGGTCTCTTGCTTTCCGGTCGCCGAGCGCTCGACAGTGATCTTTGCGGTCGTGCCTTGCGGACCGCGCAGATGATCTCGAACCTCGCTAAAAGGCTTGCCAAGCATAGATTTTCCATTGACATCAAGTATCTTGTCGCCAAACCGCAAACCCGCACGATGTGCCGGTGCTCCCTCAAAAGTGGACTTCACGTACGTAGCAATGACATTGCCATCGGCATCGCTCAGATCGCCGATAGTCGCTCCGATACCGAAATATAGCGAGCTTTGATCGTTGCGAAACTGCTCAAATTCTTTTGCGTCAAAGTAATTTGAATGCGGATCGAGCGAATGGAGCATCCCGTCGATTGAGGATTTGAATACATCGTTGTAATTCAGTGTTTTGGAATCGACGTAGTTGCCCTGAACGACCGCCAGAGCTTCTTCAAGCTCTCTTTGGATCACCGCGGGCGTGACTATCTTTGCCGGTCCGCTCTTTGTAACGGCCGCTCGATCTGGCTGATTCTTGGCCGTTGTAGAGGGCGATTGACCAAATCCGATGGTCGAGATCGTCAGAATTGAAATAAAGGCAAAAAGGCGTGTAATGCTTGCTTTCACAAATGTTGGCTCCAAGTGATGTATCTTGTTGTCGGCCTGTTTTTACTCAATTGAGAATAACATCCATTTGAGGAAAAAGCGATGGATTTAGTTGCCCGCGACCGCCGGACCTTGTGAAACAATACGAACTTTTCACACGTAAGGTTTTACGTTACACTTTGAAGAACCTTTCCGCATATTCCTTGGAGGACATTTGAATGTTAGATCGTCTTTTGGCCGTGGCCGCAATCTGCCTTTTTCTTACAACCGCGAGTTTTGCGCAAACAAAACTTCTTCGATTTCCCGATGTTTTCGGCGATCGCGTTGTTTTTACTTATGGCGGTGACCTCTGGACGGCGTCGACCGTCGGCGGGACAGCAACGCGGCTGACCGCACATCCGGGCGTCGAAACCTATGCGAAATTCTCCGCCGATGGTAAATGGATAGCATTTACAGGGCAATACGACGGCGACGAACAAGTTTATGTCGTACCTTCGACCGGCGGAGAACCGAAGCAATTGACGTTTTATCCGTCGCGAGGGCCGCTTGCTCCGCGTTGGGGCTATGACAATCAGGTGATGGGTTGGACCAAAGATGGCAAGGTTTATTTCCGCAGCCAACGTGATTCGTGGTCGCTGCCGATCGCGCGGCTTTATACCGTGGCACCGACAGGCGGGGCGGCCGATGTGTTGCCAATGCCCGAGGCGGGTTCGGGCTCATTTTCGGGTGACGGTGCGAAGATCGCATATAGCCCTCGTTTTCGTGATTTTCGACCGGAGAAACGCTACAGCGGCGGCCAGGCGAATACTCTTTACATCTACGATCTCGCGACTGCTGACGTTAAGTTGATCTCCGACAGCCCCCGTTCATGCCGCGATGCGATGTGGATCGGGAACACGGTCTATTACAACTCTGATAAAGATGGAAAGTTCAATCTGTGGGCATACGACACGACCAGCGGTAAAACAACGCAGGTGACAAAGAACCGCGATTGGGACATTCGCTGGCCCAGCTCGGACGATAAGGATCGCATTATTTATGAGCGTGACGGTGAGCTTGAGATCATGGATGTCGGGTCAAAACGCACCTCAAAACTCGCGATCACCGTGCCGGATGACGGGATAAACAAACGAACACGTCAGGTATCGACTGCAAGTCGAATTTCCTCGTATTCACTAAGTCCTAAAGGTGAACGTTCGGTTTTTGCGGCACGCGGCGATATCTACACGGCTCCGATCGAAAAGGGTGGAACACGCAATTTGACCAGATCGTCGGACGCGAACGACCGTTTTCCTTCATGGTCGCCGGACGGCCGAAACATCGCATACATATCTGACAAAAGCGGTGAGGACGAGGTCTGGATCGCGGCTCAGGATGGTTCGACACCGCCGGAACGGTTTTCGACAAGTGCCGCCGGACAGAAGACCGCCCCGTCGTGGTCGGCCGACAGCAAAAAGATCGCCTTTGGCGACAAAGACGGCAAGGTATATGTTTTGACCGTTGCAACAAAGCAGATCCAGCAGATCGTCGACGCGCCGAATGGTGGTATTCAGGACTACGACTGGTCCCCCAAGGGCGGCTATATAGCGTATTCGATGCAAGGCCGCAACGGCCTCTCTGCGGTCTATATCTGGAGTTCGGAAGAAAATAAGAACTATCGAGTGACACCTGAAATGTTCAATTCGGGTGGCCCGACTTGGGACCCGTCGGGCGGGTATCTGTATTTTCAAAGCTTGCGCGAGTTTGCACCGCAGATCTCGAATTCGGAGTTCAACTACGCCACAAATCGCATGACGCAGATCTACGCGCTTTCGCTGAAGAAGGACACCAAGAACCCGTTCCCGCCCGAAAGCGATGAGGTAACGGTCGTGGAAGAGAAAAAGGACGGTGCTCCGAGCTCTTCGCCTGCTCCACCCGCGGCAGCAGCGGCCGCCGAGAAGATAGACTTTGACGGCATCGAACGCCGGGCGGCAAAGGCACCGCTTGGCGCGGACAACTATGGCGGAATGACGGCAAATAAAGGCAATCTGATCTACACGGTCCAGCCGCCGTTCTACTATGGCCGGGCGGCGGAATCACAGCCTTCGCTACGGATCTTTTCGCTGAAAGACAGAAAGGAAACTACGCTTTTGACAGGTGCGGGTGGTTTTGCCGTTTCGGCGGATGGCATGAAACTAATGACCGCTGCACAAGGGTCGTTTGCTGTTTTTGATGCAAATCCCGCAGGCGAGCGTTCGCGCAAGAATGTTTCGACCGCAGGTCTGGTCGCCGACATCGATCCGGTGCAGGAATGGAATCAGATATTTAACGAGGTTTGGCGGCAATATAGAGATTTCTTCTATGCGGCAAATATGCACGGTTACGATTGGGCAAAGATCCGTGAAGATTATCGGAAATGGCTGCCGTATGTCGCTCACCGCTCCGATCTTAATTACGTGATCTCGGAAATGTGCTCAGAACTGGCCGTTCAACACGCATACATTGACGGCGGAGATTTCAACCTGCCGCCGCGTGTCCGCGTTGCGTTGCCCGGTGCCAGATTTG
>JANPDK010000121.1:0-59580 GCA_031431415.1 Acidobacteriota bacterium
CTTGAATTTCAGCCCGCGCGGAATGCAAACCACCTCGCCCGGCCCGGCCTGCAAACAACCCAGTTCTGTCAGAAAGCCAATGCGTCCCTTTTCCTGCACGAACAGCATCTCGCCGTCGGCATTGTAAAAATACCGGTCGCCCATGCCCTTATTAAAGGCGTAGATGTGGATCGCGATCCCCGCCTGCGAGAAAACATCACCATTTCCAGCGATGGTCGTTACGCCATCGATAAAATCTGTCGGTTCGCTCGGAACCGGAAGCGGATCCCAACGCAGCTGATTCGGCGTTACATCGATATCATCAAAACGACTGCGCCAACCGACATTGTCACGTCGCTCAAACGGCCTATGTGTCACCGAAGGCCGAATCCGATACGTCCATGTGCGCTTATTCGTTGCACGCGGCGCAGTAAACGCCGTTCCCGAAAACTGCTCGGCATACAGCCCAAGCGGAGCCCGCTGCGGCGAATTTTGCCCAACGGGCAAAGCTCCCTCGACCGCCTCCGTCGCAAATTCGTTTCCGAAACCTGTTTGAAATTTGAGGTTCATAAGAGAGGATTTTGCCACGAATTACACAAATAACACGAATTTTTTTTCTCTCATTCGTGCCATTCGTGTAATTCGTGGCAAAAATTCTTAGAGGTTTCCCCGCCGCCGCTGCTCTTCCTCGATCGACACAAACAACGCCTTGAAAATGCCCTTACCAAAGCCTTTACAGCCTTTTCGTTGGAGAATTTCGTAGAAAACGGTCGGGCGGTCTTCGACTGGTTTGGTGAAGATCTGGAGAAGATAGCCTTCTTCGTCGCGATCTACCAAAATACCCAATTCCTTCAGCGAAGCGATGTCTTCGTCGATGTCGCCGACGCGGCTGGGGAGTTCGTCGTAGTAGGTGTCGGGTACGGTTAGGAACTCGATGCCGTTATCTTTTAGTTTGGCGACGGTTGAGCGTATGTCGCGGCAGAGCAGAGCGATGTGCTGGGCACCGGCTCCGCGGTAGAATTCGATGTACTCCTGGATCTGCGACTTGCCCTTTTTACTCTCGGCAGGCTCGTTGATCGGGAACTTGATGTTGTGCTGGCCGTCGCTCATGACGATTGACATCAGTGCCGAATACTCGGTCGAGATGTCCTGATCGTCAAAAGTGATGTATCGATAAAAGCCCATCACATCGCGATAAAAATCACACCACTCGTTCATCTTGCCGAGCTCGACGTTGCCGACGATGTGATCGACCATCATGATCCCGGTCGGCTCGCCAGCGACGGCTTGTTCGGCAAAGCCGGGGAGAAAGATGCCGTTGTATTCCGGGCTCCCCTTTTTACGAAGGAGGGGTGGCGGCGTTTCGCCGACGGGGTGGTTCTCTGTGCCGTTACCGGTCGAGCCATTACCATTACCGGTGCCCTTACTGCGTGCGGGCTTCAGCAACGTGTCATACGAGATGAGCGAATGTATCGTGTCGCCGTAGGTCGCGATCGCGGCGTGACGAACGCTGCCATTCTCATCCGCGAGATCATGCGGCTCGGTGATCGGCTTTGCACCGCGCTTCACTGCCTCGTTAAATGCCTGATCGGCATCCTCGACATAAAATGCAATATCGCGGACTCCGTCGCCGTGCTGCTTGATATGCTCGGCCGCCGGATGCTCCGGCGAAAGCGGCGTCGTCAGCACGAAATTGATATTCGTCTGCCGCATCAGGTAAGAGGTCGTCTCCCGATTCCCTGTCTCAAGCCCCGAATACCCGGCGCGCGAAAACCCGAACGCCTTACGATAATAAAACTCCGCCTGCTTAGCATTGCCGACATAAAATTCGACGTGGTGTATCTTCTTGAGCCCCAGCGGATTCTGGGTCGCTGTATCTGTATTGATTGTTGTTTGTGATTCTGTGATCATGAAATTACCAGTTATTTATGTAAATTTAATAGAGCATCATCGAGTGGGGGAAATCCTCCAGAAACCGGATCGAGTCGAGTTTCCCACTCTTGAAAAGCGTAAATTGCAGCCCTTTCGTATCGATTTACCTGTTCAGCGGCGACGGTCATAAATATGGCCATTTCCGGCTTCTCCCCTGCATTTAACAAACCGCCGATCCATTTTACTTTTTCAAGGTTGCCAGGACTTAAGATGTGGCCAACAAGACGATTCGTCGGGTCGTCCGTTTGACCAATGTACTTAACCCTGATGAATTCAGTCTCCTTCGCTTCATTTGTAAACCGAGGGTCTTTTTCGGCTTCACATAACGCATACAGATATTTTGTTCCGGCCGGAGCTTTCGGGTATTTATCACCAAAACCAATAAAGTCGCACTCTCTATCGTAAACCGCTTCAATTGCATACTCATCGATTAGATCAGGCCGTGGAGGATCTTCACCCGAATAATGCTTCCATGCTAGACACAGGTCTTCTTGTGCGTCTTCGCTGAACCTAAGATAACGCCAAAAATCGATAAATTTTGTTGCCGTTCTAGGCCAATCCGGGTCAAGAGGGGCATCACCTCGGAAATATAAATCACCGCGGCTAAATAACCATTTCGAAAACCCAATTGGCTTAGCCCTTTCATCCTCCGGCCTCGACTTAACCGTCATGTAAAGGTGCGCATTAGTCCAATTCTCACCATACCATTCGGTATGACCCCGCCAGTACTTGTATCCCAATTCTATTGCCGCTTGGATACACGCACCATTCGGTATGTATTCTCCAAGCTCCTCTTCGATGCGATGCTTTAATGCATACGAGTTGATGCAATCGCTCTTTGGGACTTGTTCTCTTTTTGCATTTTCGGACAACCACTGCTTGCAAATTGCGACCTTTTCCGGCGCCGGGAATTCGTCTTTGGCGTTGGTCAGTTTGCCAAAACCATGGGAGAAAACAGTTTCATTTTGAATTCGTGTTTTCATTCTATCGACGGCCGAATCTACATACCTTATTCACCCGATTAATTCGCTCATAACTCAATATATATAAGCATCACTAATAATTAATTGTCAAGAAATATAAACAGGAGCATCCAGCAGCTCTTGATAGGTCGCGTAGGTCACTTCGGCCAGCATAACTTTAGAACTTAATCGCCAACTCCATTTCACCGCCAAGTCCCGACTCGATAATCTTTCTTAAAGTCGAAAGCCGAACATCTTTAATATCATTCTCGACTCGTGAAATATAAGCCTTATTGGTTCCGCATTTGTCAGCGAGTTCCTGTTGGGTCATCCCTTTCTTTTTTCGTGCTTCCTGAATCATAATTCCAAGTTTGAACTCTTCGAATCCCTGTTCGACGGCGTCTCGTCCGGGCGTACCTACCTTGCCGAATTTTTCATCTGCAAACTCGTCAATTGTTCTAATGTCACCCTTTTTCAGCATAATATTCCTCTCTGATTCGCAATGCACGGTCGATCTCGTTCTGCGGCGTCTTTGCAGTCTTCTTCTGGAAGCCATTCATAAGAACGACTATTTTCCCTTCGTCAAAGAAACAAAACACGCGATAGATGTTACCGCCAAACTGTGTCCGCATTTCCATCAGGCCGTCGGTTCCAGCGAGAGCTTTCAGATGATTTCTCGGAATATCTTCAACAGTCCGCAGGATCTTGATCGACCAGTAAAGCTTCTCTTGAACCTTACGCGGGTGCTTATCAAAGAATTCGTCAAAGTACCGCTTGAACAGAATGACTTTTCTTACATCCTCGCCCATAACAATTCTATAGGAAGTTGTCCGATACGACAACTATTTTCCAAAACTCTCAATATATTTCCGTGTCACCTCTTTCAACTCCGCATACGACGGGATGACGTAGAGCACGGGCTGCATGTCGCTGTAGTCGTAGGTGGTGTTGATGACACGTTCGAGGTCGAAGGGGCGGCGTTCGACGTTGTTGGTGAAGGCGTGTTCGAGTTCGCCGTAGCTTGATAACAGGCCGGCTCCGTAGGCTTTTATGTCGCCCT
Source organism: Acidobacteriota bacterium (assembly GCA_031431415.1). Lineage (GTDB taxonomy): Bacteria > Acidobacteriota > Blastocatellia > Pyrinomonadales > Pyrinomonadaceae > OLB17. The sequence goes on from JANPDK010000121.1 coordinate 3,934, forward strand.
CGTGCTCGACCATGCCGTATTCGACGGTGAACCAGTATAGACGGCCGAGTTGTTCGAGCTGCTCGTTGGTCGCGATGCGGGCACCATGGCCGACGAACTGTGAGTAATCAGCAAAATTAGGGTTCGTGAACATCGGGATGTGGCCGATGGCTTCGTGGACGATATCCGGTTCGGGCGTATATTCGGGCCGCGAGTGATGGCGGATGTACTGCGTCGATAGCATTGTCCGGTACGATAGCCACGACAGAAATCCGCGTGTCTCGACCAAGCCCTCGATCGGTGCCAAGCGAAATCCGGTAAGTTCTTTCAACCGGCGGTTCATCTCGGAAAGTTGCGGTATCCGTTCATTCGAAAAGCCAAGATCTTTCTTTGCTTTCAGATAAAACGGACTGGCGTGCTTCTCATGTAGTTCTTCCAGCCTGGTCGCGACATGCTGCCAGATGCCTTGTTCGTCGTCGTTGTAATCGACATCGGTTATCTCACCAGTTGCTCGAAAACGTTTCGCAAGGCTCGCAATATAGTCACGCCGCGTTCGATACGCCTCATCACTTGCACCGGGGTGATCGAGTTCGAGTTCGTTGATATTCTCGAAGTCAAGATCCTTGAACTCCGGAAGATCCGCATCGGCAACGCGGAAATTCTCGAGAGCAAAATCAGATTCGGCAGCGTTCGGTTCGGTTTCGGTCAACATTATTGCGGCGGCTCCATTCATAAGACAAGAATTCGTGACGATAGACTATTCTAATGGAAACGATAAGCTGAGTGAATAGCAATCCTGTGTTAATCCAACCGCCATGCCTTATATTATTAGTTTTTAATTCGGTAATGGTTAATGATATAAAGTCTTAAAACGTGTTCCACCTGTTCCAGGCGTTCCACCGTTCCATGGTGGAACATGGAACAAGAACTTATGATCGACGAAATAGACCGAAAGATACTTACTGAGTTGCAGCTCGATGCTCGTACGAGCTATGCGGAATTGGGCCGTCGGGTCGGGTTAACTACACCAGCAGTGATCGAGAGAGTTCGAAAGCTCGAGGACGCCGCGATCATCATCGGCTATCGTGCCGAGATCGACACAGGCAAGGTCGGGTTGCCGATCACTGCTTTTATCCGAATGAGCATTACCGGCGTCGATTATAGCCACATCATCGAGGTCGCCCAAGAATCAAACGAAGTGTTAGAATGTCACCGTGGAACCGGCGGCGACTCGTTCATAATGAAGGTAGCCGTCGCGTCGGTCGAGCACCTACAGGAAATGATCGACCGGCTCACGCCGTATGGAATTACGACAACGACCATCGTGCTTTCATCGCCCGTGAAACGGAGAGTGATTGAGATTTAATGCGAAACGCCTTTGCTGCTACCCGGTAGGAAATACAGGTTAACTAGTGTCTGTGTAAAGTTCCCCCTGATTAGCGCCAATTATGTTACCGGAACAACCATTTTTGCCCTTCTTCTGAAGCAAAAATCTTGGCAGGTTCGTGGCCAGCATCGCTTACAATGGTCAGCTTCCACCGTTTGCCATAAATGCGGTAGAGATGCTCCATATAAAGTTCTGCACGTTCTCTTCTTTCCCGACCCTGCAACTTTGCTCCACAGTAATTAATTAAATCCGCAGCCGCTGGATTATTATCTAAGGCGCCTACAAAATAGGCCACTTTTCGCAAGCCAAACTGCGATTTGAACTTTTCTTCACCTGTCCTGGCCATATACGCGTTAAAGTTTTTGATACCTAACAGGTAATTGTTAAACGGGGCCGGGCAGATGGTATCGGATGGAATAAGGTATTTTCCAGGTGAACCAATTATGGGGCGTTCCGGTGTCAGATAAATATAGATGGAAGGTGCCGCCACCAGATATTTCATTTCAATACCATACGTTTTCCTAACTTTGTCATGAATCAGGTTCCCGCCCGAGTAACGGTTTACGTACTGGCCACCAGCCGAATTACCGGCAACAACAATTTGCTTGAGTTTTGGAAAATTACCTGAAGTGAGCATCTTCCAAATGATGCTGTCCATGACTTCAAAAGAGCTCATTTGTGCTGTCCTTTTATTAGTCTCGGAATTCGTTACCGAAGCGTCACCTTGTTTCCAGCCACTGTTTGTCCAGAAAATATGATCATTTGTAGGTATGTCTTTATTTCCATTCAAATCTGTTTCCATAATAAACCTAGGAGCAATTATTAATGTGTTCTCTGAGGCTCCGGCTTTATCAGCAGCTATCCGCATAATCCTGTGATACCCAAACGCGGTACGGGTGGCGCCATGCACTACGATTACAAGTCGTTTGATCTTGTTATTCTTCCGATCTGCTTCGGGCGAAGAAAAATAATTGACCTTTAGCGGCACATTACTAACCTCAAAGACAAAACTAGTGGCGGAAACCTCCCTTTCGTTTTGCTGCGCCCGCAAAGTGCCGCTACTAAACAAACAACCTAGAGTTATTAAAGCCGCTGAGATTGAAAGCTTATTCAACAAAATGTATCTGAGTTTTGAAGCACCTAAACGTAATGTGGTTTTCATAATTATAGACTAACATTCTTTTGGTTGAACCTCGGCCAACCACCTCAGCGTGACTGCGCTAGACATTCCAAACGACCTGACTGCGCAACCGCAGGATCGACCTTTCCTTTCCCAAAGTCTCAAATAGGGATAGCATCGACGGGCCGACGGCGACGCCGGTCAGGAGTGTTCGGGCGCCGTTCATGATGACGCCCAGCTTTGTGCCTTTTTCCTCGGTGAAGGCTTTGACGACCGATTCGATGTTCTCTTCGGTGTATGCCACGGAGCCCTTACTTACGTGCGGGCTACTGACACTTTCGGCTTCGCCGAACTCGGCCTCGAAACGGTCGGCGAGCTCCGGTAGCCAGGTTTTCAGATCGGGAAACTTAGATAGGTTTTTCTCGACCGCGACCGGGTCGAAATCGTAGTCTTCGCTAAAATATGCACGGCCCTGCGAAGAAAAATCTTTGAGCGTAAAGAAACGCTGGCGGATGAGTTTGATCGTGTTTTCGAACCACGACTTGTCGTCGTCCTCATACTCTTCTCGCCACAGTTTTGCGGCTTTCAATTCGGGCTTGACGAACGAAATCAGCTCATCGAGCGGCATCGTGCGGATGTATTCGGCGTTCATCCATTGGGCCTTGTCGTCTGTCCAGCGTCGCGGGTCGTTTTCGGTAAAATTGAAAATGGCGTTTGAGCGGTGGATACCGTCGAGGGCGAATTTTTCGATGAGTTCGTCGAGCGAATAAATCTCTTTTTCTTCACCCGCCGACCAGCCGAGCAGGGCGAGAAAATTGCGAAACGCGGCGGCCAGGAAACCGGCATCGCGATATGTCGTCATCGAGACGACCTCGCCGTGCTTGCGCTTCGAGAGCTTGCCCTTATTAGGAGCCATTATCAGCGGCAGATGGGCAAATGTTGGCGGCGTTATGCCTAGTGCCTCGTAAATCAGAACCTGTTTGTGAGCGTTCGTCAGATGATCCTGTCCGCGAATGACATGCGTTATCTGCATTTCGATGTCATCGCAGACGACGGCGAGATTGTATAACGGATGGCCGTCAGAACGGAGTAGAACGAGGTCTTCGGTCTCGGCATAAGAGCGCTCCTGAATGCCGTAAACCGCATCTTCAAACAATGTTTTTCCTGTTGCCGCTACCTTCAAACGGATCGCGAAAGGCTCTCCGGCTGCCGCCCGTGCATTGCTTTCGTCATTGGAAAGGTCTCGATACTGGTTATCGCGCATATTCTTTTCGCCCTGCGCGGCGCGGGCGCGGTCCTTGATCGCGTCTTTGACATTTGCGACGGACGGAGCGGCTTTTGGCGTGAAATCGCGATACGCCTTGCCCTCGGCGAGCAGCTTTTTGGCAGTCGCGCGATGCTTGTCGGCATTGTCGGATTGGAAAACAATGTCTTCGTCATGGTCGAGTTCGAGCCACGCGAGACCGTCGAGGATCGAACGTGTCGATTCCTCGGTCGATCGTGCAAGGTCGGTATCTTCTATTCGAAGCAGGAATTTGCCGCCCGTGTGGCGAGCGTAAAGATAGTTGAAAAGTGCGGTCCTCGCGGAACCGATATGTAGATAGCCGGTCGGGCTCGGTGCGAATCTTACTCTTACAGTCATAAAGAGTGATTTTCACAAGAAAGCGGGGAGAACGCAAAGAAGGAAAAAAAACGGCTGACAGCTTTTAGCTAATGGCTGTCAGCTGTTTTCGCTAACTTTCAGGCATGATGAAGGTGGCTCAGATTGCCAACGATGACATTCTCTATTCCTTATTCTTCTCACCCATGACCATCGGCTCCCATAGTTCGACCTTGTTGCCGTCGGGGTCCATGATCCAGGCGAATTTTCCGTTTTCTTCCACGTCCGGGCCTTTGAGGATTTCGACGCCGTTTTGTTTTAGTTGGGCGAGCAGTTCGTCCATATTGTCGACGCGGTAGTTGATCATGAAAGAAGACTCGCTCGGCGAAAACCATTTGGAGTCGGCGCTGGCCGTGCTCCAAACCGTGAGGCCGCCGTCGACGACTTTGTCGTCGGTCCATTTCAATATCGCTCCGCCCCAGCTCTCGAGGCTGATGCCGAGATTCTTCTCATACCACGCCGCGAGTTCCGAGCCCTTGCCCGCACTCTTAAAAAACACCCCGCCAATTCCGGTTACCTTTGCCATATATTTCTCCTGTTGTATTTATGTTAATCGAAGTTTGAATAAACGCGAATCCGCGAAAGCTTTCGAATCTCAAGTGGGCGGTTGTTGACTTTGAAAGACTTGTATTAAGCTTACGAGTAAAAAGGAGACGATACAATGACTCAACGTTTAGCGGTTTGTCTATGCCTGTTTTTTATGGCTACGGTAGTGAGTTCGCAAGAGAAGGTGAGAGAACTCCCGCCGTTGCCCAAGGGAGCAGTGAATGTCGGCGACCCAGCCAAGATCAAGGCGGTACTGGCCCGCGAGGCAGACCTACGCGATTCGACCAAGAACCTCGACGTAAAGCTCGCGGCCGACCTTTACACCGAGGATTACCTGCAGATGGTGATGGTCAAATGGTGCTGTGTCGCAAACAAGGAGCAGCAACTCGCCGCCTTGATCCAACATAAAGATACCGATGTCATCTACTCGATCACTGACGAACAGGTCGTGGTCCGCATCCATGGAAACACTGCCGTCGTTACCGGCGTCACATCGGTAAAGGGCGAGGTCGGCGTCAACCGGCTTCTGTTCATGAACGTCTGGGCACTGGAAAAGGGCAAGTGGCGGATCATCGGCGGATCGAGAAAGATGCTTTAGCAGCCCTCAGGCGCTTGCGGCATATCCATTTGCCATCACCATTACTACTGCTTCGGCGGCTTGGCGTCGAGAAAGTCGTTTATCATCGGGACGATGGTGGTCATGCGGTCCATTAGGGTGACGTGGGTTGTGCCCGGCAAAATGGCTAATCTCGATTCGACGCGAGGCTGCATGTCGGCGTGGGTGTTGCCGCCGCCTTTGAGGCGGTACATTTCGGCGATGTGATCGATCCGTACGCCGTCGGCGTCGCCGTGGATGAAGAAGAACGGAGCTTTGGTCGCCTTGAGTTTGTCGGCGCCGAAATCATACTGCCTCATCGCCGCCGCTTTGATGTGATTAAAGAATTCCGGGAAGCTGCCCGGCACTGGATTAAGTTTCTCCCGTTCGGTTTCGGCGGGCGTGCCTTTGAACATCTCCGGTGAGAAGCTGGGCCACGCGTCGTTCGCCTCTTTGACCCAGCCTTCGCGGCGGATCGGTGCCGAGATGCTGACGACCTTTCGCACTTTTTCGCCGTGGCGGATCGCGCAATTCATTGCGGCTCCGGCGCCAAGGCTGTAACCGACGAGATCCGCTCGCTCGATTTTGAGATAGTCGAGCAGGCCGGAGACATCGTCCGCGAGGTTTTCGTAAGTAATGTCGCGTTTGATATCGGCCGTACGCCCGTGGCCCTGCATTTCGACGGCGATCACTTTCCGCGTTTTGGCGAGCTCGTTGATCCACACCCGCCAGTCGTCCGTGATCGCCATGAACGCCCCATGAAGCAGCACCACTGGCTCGCCGCTGCCGTGGATCTCGTAATACATTTTTAGCCCGTTAACCGGTGCGTAGCCCGTAGTCGGTTTTTGCTGAGCGCCTGCAAGATTTGACAGTAACATTAGTAGAAAAAAAGCTATTGTAAGTTTGATATTCATATTAATTTGCAGGCGATACCGTTCTTGGGCTTTGCCCATCGATGTGCGGAAAAGCTCCGCTTTTCCGTCCGGTTAAACTATGATCCTGCGGCTATGCCGCCGGTCTTCCCAGCGTCAAAGAGCGGCGGCGAAGCCGCGAAATCCTTATGGAAAGCACGAAAAAGCATAGCTTTTCCGCACATCGAACGGCAGAGCCGTAAAACCAAACTACCTCGTTCATTGACCATCTTTCTGCGATAGCTTCGCCAGCAGCTCTTCCAGGTAGTTCAATGTCATAGTAAATCCTTCTTTGAAGCCCATTTCGATCATCTTCTCTAAGCGTTCCAATGACTCGTTATAGATAGAAATACTGACCGTTGTCGTTCCGCCTTGCTCGCTGAAATTCAGGTCCCAATCGGAACCGGGAAGTTGGAGGTTTTCGTTTTCGTCGGCAAATGCGTTGAAGAACTTGAAATTGGATTTCGGAGTAATGGAGGTGTATTTCTGAACGGCCCAACGTTCGGCACCTTCGGGGCTGACCATCGCGTAGAACCGCCGGCCTCCGACCTTGAAGTCCATAACCGTTGTTCGCGAACTGAAAGGTTTTGGCGCCCACCATTGGTCGAGCAACTCGGGCTTGGTGTAAGCGTCCCAGACCAGGTCACGTTCCGCGTCAAATTCTTTTGTGATCGAGACCGTCTTCGTCTCTTTATTAACAATAAATTCCATATTTCTCTCCATTTCTTCGAACAGTGCGGAAGCCCGCGCGTAAGCGAGGGCGTAACACGTATCTTGAACGTTACGCCCTTACTTACGTGCGGGCTTCTGCATTTTTCATTTCTTTGAGCACCTCGCCGAGTTGCTCGAACCGCGTCTCCCAGATCTTTCTGTATTGCTCTAACCATTCGTCGATCTCTTTCATTTTGTCGATCTCCAACCGGTAATAGATCTCGCGTCCGCGTTGCTCTTGATGGACGAGCTCGCACTCGGTAAGTATCCGCAGATGCTTAGAAACCGCCTGCCGCGTCGTGTGAAAGTTCTCCGCAATAGCATTCGGCGTCATCGCCTGCAACGCGATCAAAGCAATGATCGCCCGCCTCGTCGGATCAGCTATTGCCTGGAAAATGTCTCGTTTCATGACTTCGAACAAAAGTATGCAACCAAACGGTTGCGTATGTCAAGTGCAACCAAACGGTTTCGTGATTCAATCAGTTTATTTGTGCTAAAATTTGATAGATGTTGCCCAAGATTTACATCGAAACGACGATTCCCAGCTATCTGACTTCGCGATCCAGTCGTGACCTAATAACTGTCGGTCATCAGCAGATAACGCACGATTGGTGGGGAAAGGGATCGGGCGAATTACGAGATGTATGTCTCGCAGTTCGTGCTTGACGAATGTAGCGGAGGCGATCCCGCAATGGCGGGGAAGCGATTGGGGCTTTTAAGTGATCTGATCGTTCTCGAGATTCCCGACGGGGCGACCCAACTTGCTAAATGGCTGATAAAGGACGGCCCGCTCCCTGCCAAAGCGGAAACTGATGCTCTGCACATATCAATTGCGGCGGCAAACGCGATGGATTATTTGGTAACATGGAACATGAAACACATCGCTAATGCGGCGATGAAACGCGAGATCGATCAGAAGTGTCGTGAAGCGGGTTTCGAGCCGCCCGTGATTTGCACACCCGAAGAATTGTTAGGAGAGGATCATTATGTGGAAGGATGAAATAGTTGAAGAAGTTCGACGAATCCGCGAGGGAAATGCAGCAAAGTTTAACCATGATATTGATGCCATCGTCGCCGATGCCCGCGCACGCCAACGGGCATCTGGTCGAAAGTCCGTTTCATTTCCGCCTCGGAAACCTGAAGTGTTTGCAAAGCGAAAACCGGTTGCGGAAAAAGTATGACCGCCGCTGACAATTTACATTTAAAGAGCAACCAATGTTGGATCGTATAGTTTCGCGACGATTCTCATTATTCGCACTTTAGCGGGATCAGTTTCATACGGCTCAAATCCTCTCAATTCATATTGAGAATATCTTGTTGAACTCGCAAGTTTATAAACCCAGGCCCGGAAAATGACATCGGGCCGATCACGAAAAAAGATTAATACATTTTCACCGCCAGCAAAGCTGGCGTTATTAAACCCACGAAAAATTTGCTTCTGAGGTATTCCTTGTCAACATTTGTGAGATCTTCCGACCCCACATGATTTGGGATCGCCCCTTCAAGAATACTATTGAATGTTTTTCTTATATGAAGGACGAAAGGGTTCTTGTAGAGAGCCTTCAACTCAGTCTGCGTTGCAGGAATCACTTTAGGAAGCGTGCTATATCGTTGTTCTCCAAATAGTATGGTTGTGGCGAAATAATAATCGATAGCTTTCCCGTCTAAAACACCTACGCCAAAAACTGCATGAGCCTTAGCCACGGTGGAGTTTTCCTTGAGTCCTTTTGCTTCGGCCCTCGGTAGCTTTAATAATTCCTCATGCCTCTCTCCGTCGACAAATACCGTTAGAGGCAAGCTCTCAGTGTCAGCATTATACGGACCGAAGGTGACTTCTGCGGACTTTAGAAACTCTGCATCTTCTATTTCCTTAATAAGACCTAAAAAATGAGCCTTTCGGTTAGATTTCTCAAGTTCATATTTATTCGATACTCTTTTACGAAGTTGATCAATCTTTGCCAATCTTGCCTGAAATTCTTTGGTAGTTTCAAACTCTCCTTTTGGCTGCATGTTTGTTTGTCCCGAGACTTCTCGTTCAATCTTTTGACGATAAACATCATCAGTAGTGCTGTAATTAAACTTGAGTTCCGATAAACGTTCCTTTGCTTTTTCGATGTCCGATTGCGCGCTGGCAATGATGGTCGATAGAGCCACAAGAAATAAAAGGAATATTAACTTCATAGGATCAGAATTTAAGTTGCAACCAGACGTCACTCAACGACAAGCTGCTATCCTTCCATATTTCACCACTCTTGAATAATAACGCCAAGCTGTCCGTCCTTTAATGCGAATTCTTTAGCACCCCATGGGCGAAGAGTGATTTGCTTGAGGTTCGGATGAAGAAATTCGGGATGAGATCTGGAAACCTTGTCGTAAACTTCTTCGATATTTTTAGTCACTAACCTAAACTCAGGATAATGTTCTTTGGCAAGTTCTGCATTCTGAAAAAGATTTATCCGCAGGCCGTCTTTTTCGACGACGCAGAATGGTTGGCGGGATGTTCGCTCATCATGCCCGATCTCGAAACCGAGACAATCGACAAACATTTTCACGCCATCGGCAATATCGACATAAAAGATATTTGGAACTAGTTTTTCAAAATGCATAGCTTCTTGTTCTGTTGATCGGGATTGAGTGGGTACGGCATAAGAACCCAGTCGCTATCGCTCCCGGTTCTGACTATTGGTTGTTTATCAGTTTCCCGCCAACGATCGCCATCGGCAGCAGCATCGCCGTAAAGATAATGTGATACCAGATGGGAACATACTGCCACGACATAACCGCCTTTGCGATGCCCATGGCCAATAGCAAACATCCGGCGATCAGTGGAGCTCTTGAATTTTCACCGGCGATAAGAGCGGCGACAGATCCGGCCATGACCGAGACTATTGTGCCGAATACAAGCTGTGTAAGTAGCATCGTAGTGTCCGCCGTGAATCCAGATGCTCTGGCGCCATTTTTTACGGCCTCTTCGAACCCCCGTTGATGAACGCCGAACGCCGGCCAAATGGCCGAAATGGCCTTTTCGCTCACCATCCAAACCACTACCCAACTAATAAATCCGCCAATAACGCCTAAAATGATTCGTAACATAGATCCCTCCTATTCATTCTTTTGACGTGTATTTTAACCGATTTGTTTCACATGATGACCGTATCCAACACAAGAACGATAGCGAAAAAAAAGAAAAGCTACCAAACCGTAGATTTGATAGCCAGTCTAAAAAGTGATGGCGGAGACGACAGGATTCGAACCTGTGGTACCCTTTTGAGGTACAACGATTTAGCAAACCGCCGCTTTCAGCCGCTCAGCCACGTCTCCGCATCTGCCCCATAATGCAGATGAAGCAGAACTCAATTCTAGCCAAAGGGCAAACTTTGTCAAGTAACTCGCATCTCACTTCCAGTTACAGGTACCTTTGCGTGACTTGACACGCCTTGTTTTTGCGAACAAAATACCCGAATTACTGGTAATGCCGTTTAAAATGGGATTTACGAACAAAGTGACACGCGTCGTCGGAACGGTCGGATTTATTCTGACCGCGTTTACGGCGCTTGCATTTGGTTCGGAGAGAGCCGCAGCAGCTACCGTCACGATCGAAAAGAACAGCAATCTTGGCATAATCAAAGGCATTGTCCGCGACGAAGGCGGCAGCCCGATCGCCGAGGCATCGGTCGCCATCTTTCGTAACGGCACGTCAAAACTCCTCAAGCAAGTAACATCAAATCGCGACGGCAGCTTTCTTGCACGCATCGTTCCCGGCACGTATTCGGTACTGGCCGTGGCTCAGGGATTTAATCCAGTCACGCTTTTTGGCGTCGAGATCAGCCGAGCATCGGAGTTGACTTACGGTTTCAAACTCGAACGCGCCGGTGGCGGAAATACGCTGCCCGAAAAACGCGTCGACCGCAACAGTTCCAAATGGCGCATCCGTGCCGCACAGATGCAGCGGGCGATCTATCAAAATCGTGAAGGCAAGGAGCCCGCGGTTGCAGAAGTAGCAACAGTAGATGAGGCGGACCAGAAGGCAAAAAGTCGACCGGGACAGAGTGTTGTTGAGACGTATTTTGCCGGTTCCGATCGAGGCAATTTTGCGGGCGTGAATTTCGCGACATTGATCCCGAGTACCGACGATCTCGATATCGTGATCGCCGGACAGATCGGCACTGGCCGGCTTGCTCCACAGAGATTGGAACTCTCGACCGCGTTTCGTCCGAACGACCATCACCAGATCAGATTCACCGCGGCGGCCGGTAAACTTGGCGCCGTCGCCATCGGTAATACCGAAAAGACACTGGGACAGGTTTCGTTCCAGGCTCTCGACGAGTGGAAGATTCGCGAGGGAATCATCGTGGTTTACGGGCTCGATTACTCGCGGTTTGTCGGGGCAGGCGAAGATTCGTCGATCAGCCCGAGGCTCGGTTTCCAATTCGACTTGAATTCGAAGACACGGCTTCGCTCGGCATTTGCCGCACAGACCGAACAAAAGTCCTGGGCAAACGCGATCGATCTTGAGGGCCAGAACGTTGCCTTTACCGAGCCGGTTGCGATCGAAGATCTCTTTGTCGCGGGCGGCAAGCCGCAGATGAACAAGAGCCGCCGCGTCGAATTCGGCATCGAGCGGATCATCGATAATCGTTCTAGCGTCGAAGCGAACATCTTTCTCGACACGACCTTGAGCCGAGGCGTTGGGATCAACGCTATCGGTTTTGAGACGCTTGGTGACGACGGCTTTAGCGACATTGTCGCCAATCAACAGGGCCGTGCGGCGGGCATTCGCGTCGTTTACACACGTCGGGTCAACTCGCTTTTTACCACATCAGCCGGTTATTCGTTTGGTAACGGCCAGCGACTTTCGCCGAACGCCATTACGGACCCGAACAGTATCTTCGAGAGCGATTTTTTCCAATCATTTTTTGCTCAGATCACCGCCGATCTAAAGACCGGCACGAGCGTCCGAACGATCTATCGACTGTCGTCTCAGGCGACTGTTTTTGCGATCGATCCATTCAAAGGGCGACTCGCTATTTACGATCCCGGTTTGAGCGTTTATGTGACGCAGCATATCCCGACATTGGGCTTGCCGATACGTGCCCAAGCGATCATTGATGCGAGAAATATCTTCGACCTTCAGTCCGGAATATTCGGCGAAGAAGGCAGTTTGAGACTAAATTCGCAGCGTCGGATGCTGCGGGGCGGCATACAAGTCAGATTCTAGAGTCGACCGCGGAGAAGCGTTAGTTACGAGAGAAACCCTTCATTTCTCCGTGTTGCTCGTTTTCACGCGGGTTTTATTTTGTCCAAATTCTCGGATGAACGGCAAAATGATGAATATCTATTTCCGTTTCGGCTAGATAAAATGGGCACCACGAGCGATTTCAGGCGTGAAATACACGTCTCCGATGTCTGCGTTGGCGTCGCTGTATCTGGAACACATTTTGCGTTAATACCGATACGGCGAAGTATGCCTAAAGTGAGATGAAAGAAAAGATGCTGACAAGTTGGAGCCTGATATGGCTCCTGGCTTCGGTGCTGTTCGTTACAGCAGCGGCGCTAAACCTGTCTCAGCGTGCTTTTCAGAATCTGCCGCCGACCGACGGCGTGCTCTGGTCGCAGAGTGCAAAGGGTATTTACGCCGAAAAAGTTAATCAGGGATTTGCGGGTTCGCGTGCCGGTATTTCGGTCGGCGACAAGCTGATCGGCATCGGTCTCGACGAGGACAAGATCGACGAGGTCACCTCGATCGCCGATGTGCAGATGTATCTCGAATCGGCCGGTGTTGGTGGCAGCCTGACATACTCTTTTCAGCGGCCGAGCTATGCATTTGCGGATAATTTTTATTTTGCCGATCTCAGAAAGATCGATTCGGTTCCGCGTTGGACGCCGTCGATAATATTTCTGTCGATAGTGGGTGTGATATGGCTCGGCGTTGGCTTATTTGTTTTGTTTAAACAAGGTAGCCGGTCGCCGTTCGTGCTCCATTTTGCGACGGTATGCCTGGCGGCGTTTGTTTTTCACACCTATCGATCGATCGGGCTCGGCAAGGATTTTGACCTCGCTATAGATCTACTCGACAACATCGCCCTCGCTTTTTTTGTTCCGTTGTTCCTGCATTTCTGTATTCGTTATCCTGTGCGGAGTGCGGTGTTTTCAGACAATCGTTGGAAGACCTTCGTTCTATACATACCGGCGACGGTTTTTTCCGTCGTCCTCGCTTTTATCTCGCTTATCCCGCAGTTTTGGCCGGAATCGGGGCTGACGGCATCGCTTGCGGGGCTGATGGACAGATTTAATCTGTTCGGCGTTCTGTATCAGGCGAATTTTTACCACTTTGTTGCCGGTGTTTCGGCGGGCGCGGGCGTGCTGGTTTACCGTTTCTTCAAAAGTGGCCAGCCGGTCGTTCGTCAGCGTCTGAAATGGACGATGTTTGGAACGGTAGCGGCTATTGTCCCAGTTTTGTTGATGCAACTCGTTGAGAAACTGGCGATTCAGATACCGGACGATAATTTTGCGACAGCGATCACGACGCTGCCGCTCGCTCTAATTCCACTCAGTTTTGGCCACTCGGTCGTGCGTTACCGGTTGATGGATGTCGATGTCGTCGTGCGTCGAGCACTCGTATATGCGATGACGACTGTCGCGATCGCAATGATGATCGGTGCGGTGGCACTGGGCCTTGTTTTCTTAGCAGTCGGCAACAATCTTTCGACGACCGAGATCACGTTACGAGCCTTGATCGCCATCGTCGCGATGGGTGCGATCGTGCTGCTGAGCGAACCGCTCAAGAAGTTCTTGCAGGAACGGGCCGACCGATTCTTTTACGGAGAACGCTACGATCTTCGTCAGGGCCTGCTCGATTTTGGCAAGACGCTATCGGCGACGACCGCGCTCGACCCGCTTCTCGACGGCCTGAGCGAAAGGCTAAAACAAGTGCTCGACGTCCAGAAAGTTGCCGTTTTTATCGAGGACGAACAGGCTGCCGAGCACTATCGCCTTGCAAAATCCGTCGGCCTGGATGAGGCGTACAAGATACCAGCCGATTTTCGCACCATGATCCGGCAGAAATCTGCGGCGAAGGGCGTGGTGCGTGCCGACGAACTTGACGCCGCTGAGATCGAGATCGCTCCCGTATTAACGAACGGCAATGGAAATGGAAACGGCCATGCAAAATCGGTCGTTCGTCAGGAATTGCATTACTTCGTGCCTTGCGTTGCAGGTGGCAAGATGGTGGCCGTTATTGGTCTCGGTCGGGCCAGCGATGGTTCGCTGCTATCGAGCGAAGACCTCGACATTCTCAAGACTATCTCGGGCTATATCGCAGTCGCTATCGAGAACAGCCGCCTATACGGCCAGCAGAAACAGCATACTGAGGAGCTGGCTCTGCTAAAAGAATTTAACGAGTCAATTGTCGAATCGGTCAACGTCGGTTTGCTCGCTGTTGATGAATCGGGCCGCATCATTCGCTGCAATTCGCCGTTCGAAGAGATGATGGGCCTCGACCGCGAAGAAGCGGTCGGTCGTCAGGTTGAAGATATTTTTGACGAGAGCTTTGCCTTAAATCTCGAAAACATACTCGGCAAATCGCGTTGGCATCTTACCGAAATACGCAATGCGTACAAGCTGCACACGTATGATCGCGGCGGGCGTTCGCTGATCTTAAATGTGGCGGTGGCGCCGCTCCGAAGCGTTTCGAATCAGCAAACGGGTGCGATCATCGTGTTCGAAAACGTCTCATCGCGCGTCAAACTCGAAGAAACCTTGCAGCAGAGCGAAAAGCTTTCGAGCATCGGCCTTCTCGCCGCCGGCGTCGCTCACGAGGTGAATACACCGCTCACCGGCGTTTCGAGCTACACGCAGATGCTGCTCGGCATGATCCCTGAGACTGATCCTAAACACGCACTCTTACAAAAGATGCAGCGGCAGACCGACCGCGCGACAAACATCGTCGGCAATCTACTCAATTTTTCGCGTACTGGCAACTCCGAGGAGTTTGGTGAGATCGAGATCAACAAGCTGCTTAACGACACGCTCCAACTGCTCGAACCGCAACTTCGCAAATCGAATATCGAGATGGTCAAGGATTACGCCGACGGTCCGCCCGCGATCCACGGCAGCGGCGGCAAATTGCAGCAGGTCTTTACCAATCTGATCCTCAATGCACGCGATGCGATGTTCGGCGGTGGAACGATCACTCTCAAGACATACGCGGACGAACGCGATGGCGTTGTGGTCGAGGTTTCGGATACCGGCGAGGGCATTCCGGCGGAGAATCTGAACAAGGTTTTTGACCCGTTCTTTACTACAAAAGGCGTCGGCAACGGCACCGGCCTCGGCCTCGCCGTCACTTACGGCATTATTCAGGAACACACGGGAACGATCGAGGTTCACAGCCAAGAGGGTGAAGGCACGACCTTTAGACTCGTTTTCCCAACCGCCAGAATGAAAGATCGGCGCCTCGCCGTCAGCTAGAAAGGTCAGGCGACAGCGTACCCTTTTGCGGTCCTCGCAAAATAGATAGCTACAAGAAACGCGATGAACATTATTCCCGACGCCGTCCAAAACGTACGGTAAAGAGTAAAATCGTCGACCGCATTTATCGTATTATTCAGCAGAAAGCCCCCGACCACCGGCCCTACCACACGCGCCAAACTTGCTCCCGACTGCATAATGCCCATTGTACGGCCCTGATCGTGTTCGTCGGCTGATTTGGACGCCAGGCTCGATAGGCCTGGTGATGCCAGAGAGTTTCCGAAGGAGAGAACGGCAGTACCGATCAATAGGCCTGTCAGGCCACCCAGTTGAGGCCCAACAAGTGGAACGGCAAACAAACTCGCTACCATCATCAGACAACCAGCCACGATCAAGGGCGACTCGCCAAATCTGAGAACGAGCTTATTAAACAAAAAGCCCTGTCCAATGATCGCGATAAGACCAACAAAGGCAAATAGATAGCCATTCTGCTCCGGCGTGTACCCAAACCGAAATGTCGTATATAGCACGAACGCATAAGTCATTATCGAAAACGCCGTGACGAGAAGAAAATACACGATATTGAGCTCGCGAAACTCTTTATCCTTGAGCGATTCGAAGAGTTCGAGGAGCCGATTCTTCCGCTCGGGTAACACAGCTCTCTGATTCGGTTTGAGCGATTCGGGTAGAATGAAATATAGTGCGATCGCATTTGCCAGAGACAGAGCTGCCGCGAAAAAGAAGGGCACGTGGACGCCATATTTACTTGTTACGCCCGCGATCGCCGGTCCGAAAATAAACCCGAGGCCAAATGCCGCACCGAAAAGCCCCATGCCTTTGGCACGATCTTTTTTTGACGTAACATCTGCGATATAGGCTTGAGCCGTCGAGATATTGCCGCCGGTGATTCCGCTTATGATACGGCCGAGGAATACGAGAAACAGTGTGTTTGCAAAACCTATTACCAGATAACCCAGAGCCGAACCAAGCAGACTTATAAAAAGTATCGGCCGCCGCCCGTACCTATCCGACAGGCGACCCAGAAGGGGCGAAAAGAAAAACTGCATCATCGAATACGTCGCAACCAAAAAACCTATATCACGCGGTGTCGCATTAAACGGATCGGTATTCGCATAATAAGGCAGGATCGGGATCACCATTCCGAAACCGATCAGATCGATAAAAATGGTCACAAAAATAATGATAAGAGGGGTGGTAAAGAACTTGTCCTGCCCGTTCGGTCCTGTAGCTTGTGATTTGTCTTGTTGCATCTTGCGCCGCCGAGCCGATTAATATGGATAGTGTCGAATATAGTAAGATAACAGGAAAGCTTAGGTAATATCCCGTCGGAGATTCAAAAAGTGACGCCACAAAACACCGGCCGCAAAGCTATAATACTGTTGTTCGCCGTAATCTTATTTACTATGTATCAAGAGTCGCCGGCCCAGAAGAAACCGGCCAAGACATCCAAATCTACGCTGACGGAGGTCAAGCCTGTGCCGCCCGAGGTCTCATACACGGTCTCGATGTCCAAACCATCGACGCACCTGCTCGAGGTCGAAATGCGTGTCGCCTGGACGCAGATGCCGGATAAAACGGAGTTAAAAATGCCGGTATGGACACCGGGCAGTTACTTGGTACGCGAGTACGCAAGACACGTGCAGGCCTTTGCAGCAAAGGATGCAACTGGCGGTGATCTCAAATGGCGAAAGACGTCAAAGAATACGTGGCAGATCGATTCAAAAGGTTCGAAGGAATTCACCGCGCGCTATCAGGTCTATTCGAACGAGCTGACGGTTCGCACCAACGAGCTAAATGACGACCACGCCTTTTGGAACAACACTGCGTTGCTCTTTTTCGTCAAAGACCATCTGACGATCGCACCGACCGTTCGCGTTATACCGTTTGGCAATTGGAATGTAGCGACCGGCCTTCCTACCGTGAGCGGTTCAGAAAATACATTTCGAGCCGAGAATTACGACGTTTTGTATGATTCGCCGTTTGAGGTGAGCAATTTTACCGAGATCAAATTCGATGTGCTCGGTAAACCGCACCGTTATGTGATCTCGGGCGAGGGAAATTATGATCCGAAAAAGCTCGCCGCGGATACAACAAAGATCATTGAGGAAAGCCACAAGATCTTTGGCGACCTGCCGTACAACGATTACACGTTCATCCTAAACTTACGTGGTGGCGGCGGACTTGAGCACCTAAATTCGACTGCATTGCAGGCAAATCGTTTTGGCTTTAAGCCGGACACCCGATACAAGAGTTTCCTTGGTCTGGTAGCTCACGAATATTTTCATCTTTGGAACGTAAAACGCATTCGCCCTGACGCCCTTGGGCCGTTCGATTACGAGAACGAGAATTACACCAAGCTGCTTTGGGTCGCCGAGGGCGCGACGGAGTATTACTCAAATTTGATACTGATGCGTGCCGGTCTGATCACGGCGGGTGAGTTTCTCGCCGAGAGGGCTACGGGAATACAGAAACTTCAGGAGCGCCCGGGCCGCTTTGAGACTAGTCTCGAAGAGGCAAGCTTTGACGCGTGGATCAAGTACTACCGCACGGACGAGAACGCCGTCAATAACCAGATATCGTATTACGACAAAGGCGAGATCGTTAACATGATGCTTGACATGACGATACGTTCGTCGTCCGGCGGAGCGAAATCGCTCGACGACGTGATGCGTTATCTTTACGCGGAATTCTCCAAAAGGAACCGTAACTTTACGCCTGAGGCCTACCAAAAAGTATCGGAGATGATGGCGGGAAAAAGCCTCGATGATTTTTTTGTAAAATACGTTCGTGGCCGCGAAGAGATCGATTACAATTCAATCCTCGGCGGCTTAGGTTTGGCATTGAAGTCGGGAGAAAACACGGGCGGCAGATCATACCTTGGCAACGACTCAGCCGACGGTTCTTTGACCATTAGGGCATTGCCGGCGTTGGGGGTCGATCTTGGCGAGGAAAGCGGGAAACTGACAGTTAGAGCGATCATCGCCGGCTCGGGTGCTCATGCCCAAGGGTTGAACACCGGCGATCAGATCGTGGCCGTTGACGGCTATCGGGCGACCCAGAATTTTGTCCAGAGCTATTTTGCGGAAAAGAGTGCAAATAACCGCGTCAGACTGACCATTTTCCGGTTCGACAAGCTGCGCGATATCGAGATGACCATCGGCAGTAACATTCGTCGAGGATTCGTCTTTTCACCTGTAGCCGAGCCGACCGAGCTACAGCAAAAACTGTATCGTAGTTACTTCAATGCAGATCTTTAATATTGTGGTAAAAACCTGCCTTACGGCTCTGCTGGTTGCTGTCATCCTTGGCGGCACGGCCTGTCAGATCCCGCTTTTCGATAAGAAAGAACCGGTCAAAACGGCGATGCGCGATATGCCCGCCGTGCGGCTGAACTATCGTTACGAGGCGGATGTGCCTGTTCCAACGCTCGATCCGTCCCAGTCAACTGACGAGCGAAATGCCGCCGTTCAGGCCGATTTCGACTCAAACCGCCTGACCGAGCTGCTCGACAAGACAATAGTCTCGCCCGACAAAAAACGTATCGTCGCCGTCTATCATCGGATCAGCGATCTTTCATCAGAATACCGGCTTGATATGTACACTTCCGAGGGCAAGCTGCTCAAGAAGATGACGGCCGAGTCGATGGGGGTGCATTTTCCAGACACGATCGTCTGGTCGCCTGATTCGACGCTCGTCGCCTTTGTCGCGATGATCCGGGTGGCGGATCCGATGGCGGGACTCACTCTTCCAACACCTTCGGTAACGCCGATAGCATCCGACGCGAACATAGCGATCGACGCCAACACCGATCCGGCCGCTGCTCCCGTGACTGCACCGACAGTCGCGGCCCCGACAGGCATACTCACGTTTCGCACCAAACAGATATACCTGTGCGGAGCCGATGGAGGCGGCGTTAAGCCGATCACACAGAATGACGGGTTGATCTATTTTTATTACACGTGGTCGCCGGACAGCTCAATGCTCGTCGCGATGGCGGCGACGGCCCGCGAATGGCGTTACCTCGAAGTGATGGCCGAGAGCAAGGGAGAGATGATGGTGCCGCAGGGCCGCCTGCGAGTCATCGAAAAGAATGGCCGCGAGCGCCGTCTCGATGATAATCTGACCGCAGTTCGTCCGGTCTGGTCGCCCGATTCGGCAAAGATCGCTGCGGCATTTGAAACGCAAGTCCGCATCTACGATGCGGTCGGAACAAACCCGACGCAGGCCGCGATCCCGCTTCGCAATCAACTTCTGATCTCGTCACAAGCCTACGACCGCAACCAGCAACGAATTTCTCAGGCCGGAAATGCCGATGCCAATGCTTCTCCGACGACACCCGAGCCGAGCGAACCCGTCTCTACGCTGCCTGACGAAAAGCTACTCGTCTCATACAATCCGATCGTCGAGATCACATGGACGGCCGACGAACTCTTATATTTGCAGACCGCATACCTGAGGCGGATGAAGACCGAGACCGACAGTGTGCGCAGCTTTTCGCGTTGGCATCGGCTCGTACTAACTACACAGGCCGGACCGACGGCGAAACCTTAATTTATGAGATACGAATCCATAGCCGACATTTACTCGGCAAACGAAAAATTTCGTGGTGATATGCTGGCGACACTGGAAGAGATCTCCGCCGACGAGGCCAAACAGCTACCTGATGGCGAGAAATGGACGATCCAGGAGATCGCCGAGCACGTGTCGATGGTCGAATTTGGCGTGTCCCGGATCTGCTCGCGTTTGATCGGGGCGGCGAAGGTTGACGGGAAGGCGGCGGATGGAAGCTTTTCGCTATCGCCCACCTTTGGTGAAAAAGCGGCGGTTATCGCGACAGCTAAGGTCGAGGCACCCGAACGGGTTCATCCGACCGGCGAAGTTGAAATAGATGAGGTGATCCAACGGCTTGCGGCGTCGACTGAGGCTATAGCTGCAGTCAAGATGGAACTTGAAAGCCTAGACGTTTCGGCCCATACGTTTCCACACCCATTCTTTGGCGAGCTTACAGCGCCCGAATGGCTCGTCGTAGCAGGACTTCACGAACGCCGCCATAACCAGCAGATCAAACGTATTCTTACAGGCATTCGGCAATAAAAAATTCCCCGGTCGAAAGGAGGGTTGATCCGACCGGGGAAAAGTAGCTTCGAACAGATTCATCATAGCGAACCAACTATCGGCATGTCCGAAGCTAGTATTTGGATGTAGCCGGTCTCTCCAAAAGTTGCTACAAATCGTCTACAAGCTTGGCTCCGCTGTGATAACATTTTCTTTTGATACCTATCAGCTAATCTGAACGCGAGCTAGCCTCGCGGGGAATATTTCATGGATAAATTTTTAGTGCGCGGCGGCCGGCCGCTAAAGGGAAAGATCGAGATCGGCGGTGCGAAGAATTCCGCTCTTCCGTGTCTTGCCGCGACGCTGCTGACGCCGGAGACGGTGACGCTGCACAACGTGCCGTATGTAAAAGATCTGATTACGCAGCGGCGTCTGCTCGAGGATCTCGGGGCGACCGTTTTGACGCCGGAATTGCGAACGCATAAGGTGACGGCGAAGAATGTTGAGCTATTCGAGGCTCCGTATGAACTGGTCAAAACAATGCGTGCGAGTGTACTCGCTCTCGGGCCGCTGCTTGGGCGATTTGGGCAGGCAAAGGTGAGCCTTCCGGGCGGTTGTGCGATTGGTACAAGGCCGATCGATCTGCATCTTCGTGCTTTTGAACAGCTTGGTGCCACGGTCTCACTCGAATCCGGCGATGTCGTCGCACGGGCACCTAAGGGCCGCCTTGTTGGCAACATGATAGATTTTGAAAAGGTTACGGTAACCGGTACGGAGAACGTGATGATGGCGGCGGTCCTCGCGAGTGGACGCTCAACGATAAGGAACGCCGCTCAGGAACCCGAGATCGAAGACCTCGCCGAGTTGCTCAATAAAATGGGCGCCCGCATCAAGGGTGCCGGAACGCCGACCATCGAGATCGATGGCGTCGAGGGGCTCGGGGCCGCCGAGCACACGATCATTCCCGACCGCATCGAGACCGGAACGTTTATCGTCGCGGCCGCAATTACTGGGGGTGAACTTGAGATAAAAAGCTGTAGACCGGGGCACCTAACCGCAGTCATCGACAAACTTCGCGACGCCGGTGTCGAGATCGAAGAGCTAAATCAGAGCACGTTGTTAGTAAAATGTTCTGCTGGCGGCCTCAAAGCAAAGGACGTCACGACCGAGCCGCATCCGCTTTTTCCGACTGATATGCAGGCCCAGTATATGGCTCTCATGACGCAGGCCGAAGGTGTTTCACAGGTTACTGAGACGATCTTTGAGAATCGTTTTATGCACGTGTCGGAACTGATACGAATGGGTGCGGACATTGTTGTGTCAGGCAATACCGCGACCGTTCGCGGCAAGGCGCAATTGACGGGTGCAAAGATCATCGCGTCCGATCTGCGTGCGTCGGCTTCGCTCGTTCTCGCCGCGTTGTGTGCCGCCGGCGAGACTTTGATCGACCGTGTTTACCATATCGATCGCGGCTACGAGACGATCGTCCGCAAATTTCGCTCGCTTGGAGCCGATATCGAGCGGATCAAATCGGGTATTGCTTTGACAGCTGACGAGGACAAATAGTTAACTTTACGGCGAGTCTGTGATTAAATAAGCGCATCAAAGAAACGTTGTGGACGATTGTATTTTTTGTAAGATTGCTGACGGCTCGATTTCGTCGACACTGGTGCACGAGGACGATATATGCGTTGCATTTAACGATCTTGAGCCTCAGGCTCCAACGCATATTCTGATAATTCCACGCGAACATATCGATTCGCTCGACAAAACATCGCCGTCCGACACGAAAACGGTAGGCCATTTGTTGATGATGGGTGCCGAGATCGCACGGAAGCAAGGATTTGCCGAAAACGGTTACCGCGTTGTCATCAATACGAATTCTGATGGCGGGCAGACCGTCTTTCATCTGCATGTACATCTTCTCGCGGGGCGAAAGTTCGTGTTTCCGCCGGGCTAGATATTTTAGGGTTTATGAAACAGGTCTTTTTTATCATTTGTATAGCGAGCCTTGCGGCGGCGGGCCTAAGCTGTTCCGGTAGAGCGGCTAACACCGAGGCCACGAATACGGCCGCGGTCGAGGTCCTGGCGACCTATGCCGATGCAAATGCCGCACTCGCCGAAGGCACACGACTGCTCGACGAAAACCAGACGGAGGCAGCGATCGCAGCGTTCAAGCAGGCGGTTGCGATGAATGCTGATCTCGCCGAGGCCCACTTCAAGCTCGGTGTTGCATACGCTTTGCTGGAAATGCAATTCGAGCAAACGGGCGAAGCCGTGCCGCTGCAGACCGATGGCGAGGGCAAGAAAAAGACTTCGAAGCTGCGCTCCGAGATCGCATTTGAAAAGGCGGTTGAGGCGTACGAGAAATGGCTAAAGGCCAATCCGAAAGATGACGTCGCACATTTCTACCTTGGTCGCACATACAGCAAACTGCTCAAAGACGAAGAGGCCGAAAAACAGTTCAACGAAGCTGTCGAACTCAAGCCCGCCGACACCGAATATCAGACCGAGCTCGGCGCCGTACTGATCAAGCTGGCGCAGTATCGTGAGGCGATCACGCCGCTCAAAAAGGCTATTGAACTCGACGCAACAAACGACCGTGCGATCGCTCTGCTCGACGACGCCGAAGCCGGCCGTCAGCGAGTCGATTACGTGTCGAAGGATTCTAATGCGAACAAGGCCGCCGCCAACAAATCAGCGAATTCTAACTCGAACACGGCCAACTCGAATTCCAACTCCGCCGCTCCTCCGCCCGCAAATGCGAAGGCAACACCGGCACCAAAAACTACTCCAAAACCGGCCGCAACTCCTGCTGTCCCGCCACGCGAGGTTCCGCGCAATCGACTCGCCAATCCGCCGGTCAAGCGCCCCAATCAACCGAGTTTATAGCCTCAGGTGTTTCGTATGTACACACTTTGTGTCAAAGTGTGTCAACTTGACATTATTTACTTCCAAATCATACATACTTTTTGATACATTGTGAGTACATGGATATCGATCCGGAAGCAGCTAAACTCTCGCTCGAACGCAAAGCCGCGATGCACGATGCCCGTGAGGGCATCCTCGATCGTCTTGCAACGGACCTGCCGACGGACATCGATCTCGAACGCTTTCTCAACGTCATCGTCTCGGAGATCGGCCGAATGCTTCAGGCCGACCGCTGCGATCTGCTCCAGCTCAGCGGTGGCAAAGACCTTGTCATCAGCCACGAATGGCGAAAGGACAAATCGGTTCCGAAGAGTCAGGGCACGAAGTTCCCGTTCGATGCCGCAAAGCTTGCCGAGCAGCTAGACTTTACCAAACCACTGCGGATCAATGATATTTCGAAGATAAAGGACACGACCCTCAAGTTCTTCGCCAAGGCACTCGACACGCGATCGCTCCTTGTAATTCCGATCAGGGTAGGCGATGAGGTGCTCGGCCTACTCGGTCTTCACGATACAAAAAAGCCGCGCGTCTGGCTCGACGAAGAGGTCGCGTTTCTCGAATCCATTGCCCGTCATCTCGCCATCGGCTATCGCTACACGAGCCTATACGTAACGCAGGAACAGGAATCGCGTCGCATCAATGCGCTCCTCGAGATCGCAAACACACTAAATTCTCACTCCGATTTTAACGAGGTCTCCGAGCGCGTGATCGAGCGGGCGATCAATCTAGTAGGCGCCGATTACGGTGCTCTCGGCGTGCTCGATAAAGGCGAAAAGCGGATATCGCTGGTGACTTTCAAATCGGCTGAGGGGATCAAGCTCGGCAAGATGCTGAGGATGTTTGAGCAGCACAACAAGGCCGTCGATCTCGACACCTTTCCGACATTGGGTACGCTGCTAAGCGAGGGCAAGACCTTAAAATTAGCCGATTCGGAGTTGCCTTTCGCCATACGACTATTCTTTAACACACAGCTTCGCGGCAAAGCGGCGTTGGTTACACCCGTGAACGTCGCCGGACGCGCTTTTGGTTTGCTTGGATTTGTCTGGAGCAAGCAGAGCAAATTCGAGGATCACGATATTGCACTGATTGAGGGTATCGCCGACCAGATCGGTACGGCGCTCGAGCGCGACCAGCTTTCGACAGAGGTGATGCGGCTTCGCAGTGTGCTTCACCAGCGGCAGAGCGAGATCATCGGCCAGGCACCGGCAATTCGACGTGCGATCGAACTCGGCCTTACCGTTGCCAACACCAGCACGACCGTTCTCGTCACCGGTGAATCAGGTACGGGTAAGGAACTGATCGCCAATCTGATCCATTACAATTCGGGCCGCGAGAACAAACCTTTTGTAAAGATCAACTGCGGTGCGATACCCGAAACGTTGCTCGAATCAGAACTGTTTGGCCACGAGAAAGGTGCGTTTACCGATGCACGAAGTCAACGTCAGGGCCGCTTTGAAGAGGCAAATGGCGGCACACTTTTCCTGGACGAAATCGGCGAAATGTCGCCGCAGGCTCAGGTTCGGCTTCTGCGGGTGTTGCAGGATGGCGAGTTCACACGTGTGGGCGGGAAAAAGGTGATAAAGACCGATGTTCGCGTCGTCGCAGCGACGAACAGTGACCTCGAACGCGCTATCGAGCACGGCACGTTTCGCAAAGACCTGTTCTATCGTCTCTCGGTCTTTCCGATCGCGTTGCCGCCGCTGCGCGAGCGGGTCGAGGATGTTCATGTTCTCGTCATTCATTTTCTAGACGATTTCAAAGAAAAAACAGGCAGATTTGTCTCGGGCATCTCGAAAGAGGCGATGCGGGCGTTTGTGAATTATGATTGGCCGGGCAATGTCCGTGAGCTTGAGAATGCCGTAGAACGGGCAGTTATAATAGCATCGGGACGTCAGATCGAGATCGACGATCTGCCCGACGCAATCGCCCAGAGCGCCGACGGTGCGTCGGCCCATGCAAGGCTTGAAAGAGCTACCGTTGCCGGAAACGGCGCGGGAATTCAGATCGACGTGCCGTCTGCAATGGATGAGATCGAGAAACGCGTCATCGAGGCAACGCTCGATTATACCGACGGTGATAAATCTCGAGCCGCACGCTTGTTAAATATCGGCCGCAAAACGCTCTATCGCAAGCTCGAGCAATACGAGCTTGATGCTGGCTAACGGAGGGAATTTTCATGTCGTCAGTAACGATCGAATGGGTGACAACGGGCGTATTTGGGCTCTCGTTTATCGCGGCGATCATCATCGAGACGCTTTGGTTGGTTCGTAAAGGCTGGGCGTCGGCGCAGAAATCGGTTGCGTACGTCATGCTGACCAACAACCTGAGTCTGTGTATCGGATTCTTCATTCCGTTCGTGATCATCGGCACAATGCTTGCCCTCGCATGGAGCGGCGACCTGTCGGGCGCGAGCGGCGGTGACGCTACGCTGATCGCTGCGATCGTAATTGCGTTGTTGTTCCCGCCAGGTTTTCTATTCCTTACAAAGCGTGTCTTTCTCACTTTTTTCAAGATCCGGTCAGGAAGAGAAGCTTGGCTTTATTCGCTGGCATTCACTGCAGTGTCCCTGATCCTTTCATTTGTTCCGCCTATCGCATTTTTCTACATCGCTTCTAAAGTATTCTAAATATGGACTTTATCGTCGGCACCGCCGGGCATATCGATCATGGCAAGACCTCTTTGGTCAAGGCTCTGACCGGCACCGATGCCGACCGGCTGCCCGAGGAGAAACGTCGCGGGATAACGGTCGATATCGGTTTTGCTGAGATGAGCGTGGGCAACACGCATTTCGGCTTTGTCGATGTGCCTGGCCACGAACGCTTTGTCAAAAACATGCTCGCCGGTGCCAGTGGCATCGACCTCGTTATCCTCGTGATCGCAGCCGACGACGGCGTGATGCCGCAGACTCGGGAGCATTTTGATATTAGTCGTCTTTTGAATGTTCGCTCCGGCATCATTGCGATAACCAAATGTGATCTTGTTGATTTGGAGACTTTGGAACTCGCAAAGCTCGAAGCAGCCGACATGGTCGAGAATTCATTTCTTGAAGCCTCGCCGATCATCGCCGTAAGTTCCCAGACCGGTGAAGGTATAGATTCGATCCGTGATGCTCTCTCGCAAGCCGCGTCCACACTGAAAGCACGACCTAATGATAGAGTGATGCGTTTGCCGATCGACCGCAGCTTTTCGATGAAAGGGTTTGGTGCGGTTGTCACAGGTACCCTCACTTCGGGCTCAATACAAGAAGGAGGTGAATTGGAGTTGCTTCCGTGCTCGCAAAAGGTTCGCGTTCGCGGCCTTCAAACACACGGAAAATCGGTCACCTCAGCACACACGGGCCAGCGAGTCGCTGTCAATCTTGCCAGTGTTGATCACAACGAAATAGAACGCGGAATGGTGCTTGTTGAGGCTGCCACTCTGATGCCAACGCAGATAGTTGATGCGGAGATCGAAGTTCTTCCCGGTTCGCCAAGGCCGTTGCGTTCGCGTCAGCGTGTTCGGTTTCATATTGGAACGGCCGAGGTACTCGCACGTGTCTTAGTGCTGAACGAAACCGGCGAGATCGCTCCCGGCGGCCGGGATCTGGTGCAGCTAACGATGGAAAAACCGATCGTAGCGATACCCGGCGAAAGATTCATTATCCGACGGTATTCGCCCCAAATGACGATCGGCGGCGGCGTTATTATCGACAATCTTGCATCAAAGCGCCGACGAAAAGACATCCCGCAAGTCCGAGGTTTTCTCAACGATCTCCTCAGAGCAGATGCAGACTCGACGATCGAGCTTTTCATCAATTCGAGTCTAGCGGCGGGATCCACCTTTGCGGACCTACAAGCTCGGACGGGCCTTAGCAGACCTGCTCTGACAGCGGCTATCGAATCAGCTATTACAGCCGGAACCGCTAATGACGCAGCCGGCCGATACATATCTACGACGGCATTCAATGAGCTGAAAAAATCTGCGACTGACGCGGTCGAGGCCTTTCACAAACAGCAACCGCTTGCAAAAGGCATAACGCGAGAAACACTACGCGAGGCTACATTCGCTTACGTGCCAAACGAGATATTACAGGCCGTGATCGCGTCGCTCGAATCGGCCAAAAAGATCACAACGACGGGCGACACTATCAAGATCGCCAAATATGAAAAAATCCTTTCGCCCGGAGAAACCTCGGTGTCTGAGAAAATGCGAACGGTCTTCAAGGGTCGCGGTCTAGAAGTTCCAAAGCTTGAAGAAGCCATCAATGAATCAATTGCCGGAACATCCATCTCGGCCATGCATGCCAGAACGCTCGTTCAAGTGTTCCTCGATTCAGGCGAAATTGTTAAAGTCACCGATGAATTCTATTTCTCGGGCGAGGCGATCTCGGAACTGACAGCCAAGCTCAAGAAGTATGCAGACAATTCGAATGATCGACTCGTGGATGTGTCCGCGTTCAAGGAACTCGCAGGTATTTCGCGAAAATACGCGATACCGCTTCTCGAATATTTTGACCGGCAAAAGGTGACTGTGCGGTCGGGCGACAAACGCCTGATCTTGTAATGCAAAAATTCCTCACCGCAAAATGGCAGGACCTGATCATGGCCAATTACGAGATCGATCCGACGCTGCTCGCGCCGCGAGTTCCGCGTGGTACCGAGATCGATATTAATAATGGCAGATGTTTTATCAGTCTCGTCGGATTTATGTTTCTCGAAACGCGAGTGCTCGGTATTCCGATCCCGTTTCACATCAATTTCGAAGAAGTAAACCTGCGTTTTTATACAAAGCGTGTGATGAATGACGAGACTCGACGTGCCGTTTGCTTTGTCAAAGAGATAGTCCCGCGTTGGGCGATCGCGACTGTTGCTCGAGTGGTTTATGGCGAGCCTTACGCGTGCTGGCAGATGTCGCACGAACGAACCAACACAACCGTCGCATATGATTGGGAGCGAGATGGCCGACGCAATCGTCTCAGCGTCGAGATCGATGAGAGCATCGGAGTACCAGCGGCAGGTTCGCACGGCGAATTTATCATCGAGCATTATTGGGGCTACACCGACCGGGCAAAGCGCGTCGATGAATACAACGTCGAGCATCCGAAGTGGGAGCTTTTCTCGGTCAAGAACGAGGTCATCAACGTCGATTTTGGCAAAACATACGGGCCCGAATTTGCCTTTTTGACCGAACAAAAGCCATACTCGGTCTTGCTCGCAGAAGGATCGGAAGTCGCGGTCTACAAAGGCAAACCTATCAACTAATAACGAGTTTTATGTCGATCATCGGAATCGTCGCAGTCGCTAAGAATCTGGCCATCGGCAAGGACGGAAAACTGCCGTGGCACTACAGCGCCGATCTCAAGTTCTTTAAGGAAACGACACGCGGCAATGCGGTCGTGATGGGAGCGAACACCTGGCGGTCTATCGGCAAGATATTGCCCGACCGGCTCAATGTTGTGCTCAGCCGCAGCGGCGATGTCGACACAGATCGAGCCGTAATGAAACTCAGCAGCGTCGATGAGGTCGTCGAGCTTGCCAAATATCTCAATCGCGATGTCTTTGTCATCGGCGGTGCGAAGACGTATGCCGAGTTTGCCGATGTGATCGATAAATGGATAGTCACCGAAGTGCCGATCAAGGTCGAGGATGCAGATACCTTTATGCCGGCCGATTTTCTTGATGATTTCGAATGCAGATCGGTACACGAACTCGGGGATGATCTGGTTGTAAAAATACTGCATCGCCGGTAGTTTTGGTGTAATATAAACGCAAAATCACACCGGAGAAAACCTTATGATGGGCGGACGAACATGGGACGATTGGATCGATGAATACTCTGAGAGCCATCAACACCCTATGAACAAACTGACGCATCAATTCGGCATCCCGATGATCGCCGTCTCGATACTTCTGGTCATCCCGTCGTTTTTCGTTGGCGGCCTGTGGCGTTTTGCTCTCGGCCTCTTCGTCGTCGGCTGGATCTTGCAATTCATCGGGCACTGGTTCGAGGGCAAGCCGCCGGAATTTATGAAAGACTACCGCTTCCTATTTGTTGGAATGCGTTGGTGGATGAAGAAGACGTTTGGTTAGTCCTGCGGCTAGCTACTAGCACCTAGCTGCTAGTAGCTAGTTCAAAAGACATTTCTGTTAAAGACTCGCAAGTTGAAAATCCCGATCACCCTCGCTCTCGACATCGGCACTTCGAGCGTCCGCGCCGCTCTGTATGACGGCGACGCAAACGTCCTGCCGCGAACCTCTGTAAAGATCGAACGCACGCTCACCTCGACCGCTGACGGCGGAGCCGAGATAGATGCGGATGTTGCGTTTGACCAGGTCGTTGCGGCCATCGATGCAGTCCTAGAAAAGACAAAGAATATAAAAGGCGAGATCGAATGTGTTGCCTCGTGTTCATTTTGGCACAGCCTCGTCGGCATTGATGGAAAAGGTAAACCGACTACAAAAGTTCTCAGTTGGGCGGACCGACGTAGCCGTGAGTACAGCGGCGTGCTCAAGGAAAGATTCGATGAGGCGGTTGTACACGATCGGACTGGCGCGCATTTTCATTCGAGTTTCTGGCCGGCGAAATTGCTTTGGTTTAGGCGCGAGAATCCCGCGATCTTTGAAAAGACATCGATGTGGCTTTCGCTCAGCGATTACATCTCTCTCAAGCTTTTCGGCACGCCGATGACAAGTGTCTCGATGGCATCAGGCACGGGAATATTTGATCAGCGGAAATGTGTTTGGGATAAAGAGTTGCTCAAGTATCTAACGGTCAAAGCGTCATCTCTTCCGGAGATCGCTACGGATGCAGCGACGTTTAAGCTCGGAAGCAAGTTCGCGAAGAGATGGCCTCGGTTGAAGAACGCCGCGTGGCTTCCCGTCATAGCCGACGGTGCGGCGGACAATATTGGTTCTGGCTGCGTTACCACGGATCGAGCCGCATTGATGGTCGGCACATCGGCGGCAATGCGGATCATTTACCATGGCGATCCGCCAAAGCGAATCCCCGACGGCTTGTGGTGCTATCGCGTCGACCGCAAGCGCGTGATCGTCGGTGGTGCGTTGTCAGATGGCGGTAATCTTTACGCTTTGATCAAGAAACGTTTCAAGCTATCGAGCAACGCCGACCGACTCGTCGCCGAACGTGAAGCCGCAGACGGTCTCGTCGTTATCCCGTTCTTTCACGGCGAACGCAGCACCGGCTATGACGAAGACGCTCGCGGAGCGATCATTGGAATGACCGCCGAGCACGACGGCATCGATGTTCTCCGTGCCGCAATGGAAGGTGTAGCTTTCCGCCTCGCAGATATTTTCGAACGCCTGAGCACGGTCGCCGCTATCCACGAGATCGTCGCCTCTGGCGGAGCCCTACGAGATTCGCCCGTCTGGACGCAGATCATCGCCGACGTTTTAGGCCATGATCTGACCCTAAATGACGCCGCAGAATCATCATCTCGCGGAGCGGTTTTGCTTGCACTCGAAAGTCTTGGCAAAATAGAAAGTATCGAAAGGTCACAAACCTGATATCTTGCGGCAGAGCGACATGCCAATCCGCCCGTATAGGACCTTTTTCGAAACCCTCAACATGACAGCTAAATCAACAGCCGACCTCGAACAGCTTTGTATCAACACCATTCGCACGCTTTCGATAGATGCTATTCAGAAGGCGAATTCTGGGCATCCGGGCTTGCCGTTGGGCATGGCTCCGGCGGCTTATGTTTTGTGGACGAAGTTCCTGAGGCACAATCCGAAGAACCCGAAGTGGTTTGGCCGCGACCGGTTTTTACTTTCCGGCGGGCATGGGTCGATGTTGATCTATTCGCTGCTGCATCTGACTGGCTATGACTTGTCGATGGATGAGATCAAGAATTTTCGGCAACTTCATTCCAAGACGCCGGGGCACCCGGAGAATATCTTGACGCCGGGCGTCGAGGTAACGACGGGTCCGCTGGGGCAGGGGTTTGCGAATGGTGTCGGCATGGGCATCGCGAGTGCGCATCTGGCGGCGAAGTTTAATAAGAGAGGCTTTCCGGTCGTCGATAGCCACATCTATTGCATCTGCTCGGATGGCGATCTGATGGAAGGCGTGAGTTACGAGGCAGCTTCGATCGCCGGCCACCTCAAGCTCGGCAATCTCATTTACCTTTACGACGACAATCGAATCACCATTGACGGCTCGACCGATCTGGCATTTACCGAAGATGTGACGAAGCGTTTCGAAGCGTGCGGCTGGCACGTGCTCGAGGTCGCGGACGGCAACGACACTAAGGCGATCGAGGCTGCGATCAAGGCGGCTCAAAAGGTGAAAGATAAGCCATCGATCATTCGCGTACACACGATCATTGGCTTTGGTATGCCAAAGCAAGGCACGTCGAAAGCTCACTCCGACGCACCGGGTGAGGAAGCCGTCAAAGAAACAAAGCGCAATCTCGGCTGGCCCGAGGACAAGCAATTTTACGTGCCGAAAGAGGCGTTGGCTCATTATCGGCAGGCGGTAAAGAACGGTGCGAAGCTCGAAAAAGAATGGAATGACGCGGTCAAGAAATATGAGAAAGCGAATCCGGATATCGGGGCCGCTTTTGCTCAGATCCGAGCTACCAACTTGCCCAATGGTTGGGAAAAGGCTCTGCCGACATTCGATGGCGTAGAGGCAAAAGCAACTCGTGCCTACAGCGGCGATGTGATCAACGCCATCGCTGATGCCGTGCCGCAGATGGTTGGCGGCTCGGCCGACCTAGCTCCGTCGAACAACACGACGATCAAGTCGTCTGCGGACATTCAGGCCGGCGCATATGCAAACCGTAACATCCACTACGGCATTCGCGAACACGCGATGGGCTCGCTGATGAATGGGATGGCGCTGTTTGGCAGCGTGATACCGTTTGGCGGGACGTTTCAGACGTTCTCTGATTACATGCGTCCGGCGATCCGCCTCGCGGCGTTGTCGCACATACAGACGATTTTTGTCTTCACACACGACTCGATCGGCCTCGGCGAAGACGGCCCGACGCACCAGTCGGTCGAGCATCTCGCGGCTCTAAGAGCGATCCCAAATCTTGCGTTGATCCGCCCATGCGATGCCCACGAGGTCCGTGAGGCATGGCGTGCAGCCCTACAGCGCAACGCCGCTCCTACTGCATTCGCCCTGTCGCGTCAAAAGGTGGCCCTGATAGACCGCAAAAAATTCGCCGACGCGAAAGGCCTGCACAAGGGTGCATACACGCTCGCCGAAGCCGAAACAAGAGCCGGCAAAGCGACGACACCAAAACTCATCCTCATAGCCACCGGCTCCGAGGTCGGCCTCGCTATGCAGGCTCGCGAGCAACTAAACGCCTCAGGCACGCCAACCCGCGTCGTCTCAATGCCATGCTGGGAATTCTTCGACGCACAGCCGCAGAAGTACCGCGACGAAGTCCTGCCGCCAAAAGTTACGGCCCGCCTCGCCATCGAAGCCGGCGTCTCCCAAGGCTGGCACAAATACACCGGCGACAAGGGCGACACGCTCTGCGTCGACAAATTCGGCACTTCCGCACCAGCTGAGGATGTTTTCCGTGATTACGGATTCACTGTGGAGAATTTGGTAAGGCTAGCAAAGAGTCTGTTGTAAAGATTCAGGCTTCGCACACCCCAACTGCCGGCCACGAAACATTGATTATGTCAGTAAAGGTCTGCTACCAAGACAAGCAGTGGACGCTGCACAGCGGCGTCGGCTGCAAGGATAAAAACAAATGCCGCCGTGAGTCCGACACACATAAGTCGCATATTGTTCTTCATAGATTCTCCACTAAAATACAGGTCCCGATAATTCTGGCCTCGAACCGCTCAGTTGTCACCGGGTTTAGCTACCGCTCGCGGTTCTGACTTGGTATTATCTAGCAAATGAGTGTTTACGAGGAACTGAACGATTCACAACAATTTGCCGCCCGGGTCATAGCCGACCACGCGCGCTCCACGGCGTTTGCGATCGCCGACGGC
The DNA here is from genome assembly GCA_031431415.1 of Acidobacteriota bacterium. GTDB lineage: Bacteria > Acidobacteriota > Blastocatellia > Pyrinomonadales > Pyrinomonadaceae > OLB17. The sequence goes on from JANPDK010000121.1 coordinate 37,272, forward strand.
ATCTTACCCGGCAACGAAGGCCGCAACTACGTCCTGCGCAAGATAATGCGCCGCGCGATATATCATGGCCGTGAACATTTAGGCTTAAACGAAGCGTTTTTCTACAAGGTCTGCGATTTTGTCGTCGAACAAATGCACGGCGCCTACCCCGAGCTTGCGACCCAACGCGATTTCATCGGCAAAATGGTACGGCTCGAGGAAGAGAGGTTTGCAAATACGGTAACGGTTGGTCTGGCGCGCCTCAACGTTCTCGGCATTTCGCCTGCCACGCCAAAGGATGATGATCTGTTCCTCTCCATCGGCAAGCTCTACGATACGTTCGGCACGCCGCGCGATCTGATTCGCGTGTTTCTTGAGGAAAAAGGCCTTGAGTTTGAGGAAGAGGATTTTAACGAGCGGTTTGATGCGGCCTTACAGGCATTGCAGCAGCAATCGGGCATCGGCAAGACCGAAAGAAAAAGCGAAACCTCACCTGTTTACGCCGCCGTTCTGGAAAAGACCGGGGCGAATGTATTTCATGGCTACGACTCGACATTGATCACCGACGCAAAAATTATCACGATACTGAGTGGCGAAAATCAGATCGACGAACTTGGAGCAGGAGCTCAAGGCGGAGTTGTTCTCGATCAGACACCGTTCTATGCGGAGTCGGGTGGACAGGTTGGTGACAGCGGTAAATTGATCGGTACCGCCGCTACCGCAACGGTTTCTGATACGTATTCGCCCGTGGCTGGCCTCATTATTCACAAGGTTACGGTTGATAAGGGAACGGTCAAGGTCGGCGACGTTTTGACAGCATCGGTCGATGTGCAAAAACGTGACGCGACCCGCCGAAATCATACGGCGACGCATCTTGTTCATGCGGCTTTGAAAGAGGTTTTGGGAACGCATGTGAAGCAGGCCGGGTCGGTCGTTGCACCGAATTATCTGCGGTTTGATTTTACTCACTATCAGCCGATGACTGCGGCTGAGCTCGGTGAGGTCGAGGATCTGGTTAACCGCTATGTTCTGCAAAATGATCCAGTTGCGACGACTATTATGGCTATCGAGGACGCGATGCGGAGCGGGGCGACGGCGATGTTTGGCGAGAAATATGGTGGTGAGGTTCGCGTGTTGTCGGTAGGCGACGGTGCGTTTTCCAAAGAGCTTTGCGGCGGTACGCATGTGCGTGCGACGGGCGATATTGGCTCGTTCAAGATCACGTCGGACGAAGCGATCGCCTCGGGCGTACGTCGAATTCGAGCAATCACCGGGCTAGACGCCTTTGAGCGTTTTCGTGACGACGAAAAGCTGATCGATGCGAGTCTCGGTGCTCTAAATACACAACGCGACAATCTGCCCAACGCTATTGCACGCCTTCAGGAAGATCTCAAGAAGACCCGCAAAGAGATGGACGATCTCAAATTGAAGATCGCGACCGGAGCGATCGGAGATGCTTCCTCCGGCGGTGACGAACCCCGTGAGATCAACGGCGTCAAGGTCCTTGCCAAGATCGTCGACGGCCTCGACGGCGGCGGTACGCGACAGCTTTCGGACACACTCCTGGCGCGTCTCAAATCCGGCGTCGTCATCATCGGCCGCTCCGAGGAAGGCAAGGTCGGCATCATCGTTCGTGTTTCCGACGATCTGACATCGATAGTAAAAGCTGGAGACATCATCCGCGAGATCGCCCCGATAGTCGGCGGCCGCGGCGGTGGCAAACCCGACATGGCCGAAGGCGGCGGCACCGAGCCTGACAAATTACATGAGGCGATCGATGCCAGCTATGGTGTGATCAAGCGTATGCTAGGATAGGATTTTTGCCGCAGATGAACGCAGACAAGCGCAGATCGGACAGTTGATTTTCTTGTCTGCCTCATCCGTGTTAATCTCCGGCTAAAGTTCTTAAGGATTTCTATGAGTGCGGTTGTTTCCATTCCGACGACGAACGAAGAGATCGTCTCGAACGATCCGGCAACCGGAGCAGAGGTTGGCCGTGTCGCGGTAACTTCGCCGGAGGCGGTTGCTCAGGTGGTCAGCGACGGACGTACAGCGTTTGCGAAGTGGAAAACTACGTCATTCGCTGAGCGAAACCGGTTAATCATGGCCGCTCGCGAGGTTTTACTCGCTGAAATGGATGAGATCGCGTCGTTGATCTCGCGCGAATCGGGCAAGCCGGTTGCGGAGGCGTTTTCGATGGAGATCGCACCGGTGCTCGATCTGATGCAGTATTTTGCACGGAACACCGAGAAGCTGCTGCGGCCCGCCAAGATAGGCATCGGCATCTACGGCCTGATGGGGCGTTCGTCGCGGATCGTTTATCATCCGCTTGGCGTCGTCGGCATCATTCCGGCGTGGAATTATCCATTCTCGATCCCGCTCGGCGAGGCGACGATGGCTTTGATGGCCGGAAACACGGTCGTTATCAAACCATCCGAGCTAACACCGATGATCGGTTTGAAGATAGGTGAGATCTTCGAAAAAGCCGTAGAACAGACCGCCCGGCCTGTTCAATACCGCAAAATAGTCCAGATCGTAACCGGCGACGGCTCAACGGGAGCCGCACTAGTCGAAGCCGCACCCGACAAGATAATGTTCACTGGCTCGGTCGCCACCGGCAAAAAGATCGCGGCCGCCGCAGCTAAAAACCTTACATCCGTCGTCCTCGAACTCGGCGGCAAAGACCCGATGATCGTCTTCGCTGATGCCAACCTCGAACTCGCCGCCGGGGCCGCAGTTTGGGGTGCGTTTTGCAACGCGGGGCAGTCATGCTCGTCTGTCGAGCGGCTTTATGTAGAGGAAAGCGTGGCGGCCGAGCTAACTCGCAAGATCGTCGAAAAGACAAAGCAGATCAAGCAAGGAGCGGGAGACCAAGCGGACGTTTCGATCGGTGCGATGTCGTCCGAGCGGCAGGTAAATATTGTCGAGGATCACGTCGAACAGTTTCGCCGCGACGGTGCAAAGATCGAAATTGGCGGCCAGCGGAACGCCGTCGGATCGCAGGCTGCCAGCCTGCACGAGGATGAAGCACGCAGGCTGGCAGCCTGCGGTCCGTCGCTGTTCTACGAACCGACCGTTATTACTGGAGCCACTAACGATATGCGGGCAATGCAGGAAGAGACCTTCGGTCCGACGCTGCCTATCGCGACCTTCTCGACAGAGAAAGACGCGATCCGGCTCGCCAACGACAGTGAATTTGGCCTGACCGCCAGCGTGTGGACACGCGACAGGGCAAAAGGTGAGCGTGTCGCACAACAGATCTTGGCCGGCTCGGTCTGCGTCAACGAAGTTCTCTACACCCACGGCATTGGCCAGACACCATGGGGCGGTTTCAAAAATAGCGGCCGTGGGCGAACGCACGGAAGGATGGGCCTGATGGAGCTCGTCCAGCCGCAGCACATCCACATTAACAAACTTGCCCTAATGCCCGACGCCTGGTGGATGCCTTACTCGGCGAATGCTGTTGCAACATTCCGCAAAATGACAACGACCTTCGCAAGCGGTTCGCTCATCAAAACCGTTTCGTTGCTGCCGCAGCTATTCGCTCGGATCCGGGAATTGCTTCGCAAATGAATCGAGAATTTCCAACACCAAGATTTACGAGTTTAGATTTTGAATACAGGTCTGCGGACGAGCAAGCAAGACTCGCCGTTGACTTTTTCAAAATGCTCGATCGCCGCCGCACGGTACGCGAATACTCGGATCGCGAGGTGCCGTTCGAGTTGATCGAAAAGGCCATCGCTACCGCCGGAACGGCTCCGTCGGGTGCGAATCTACAGCCGTGGCGGTTTGTCGTCGTGCGTGATCCCGAGATAAAACGCAAGATCCGCGAAGCTGCGGAGAAAGAGGAATACGAGAGCTATCACAGCCGCATGAGCGAGAAATGGTTGCGGCGTCTGGCGGTACTCGGAACCGACGAGTACAAGCCGTTTCTTGAGACCGCGCCGTATCTGATCGTCGTTTTTCGGATCACGCAGATCGAAGAGAATGGCGAGACTGAGCCGACCTATTACTCGCAAGAGTCAGTCGGCATCGCTGTCGGAATGCTGCTTGCCGCATTTCACAACATGGGCCTCGCGACGCTGACACACACACCGAGCCCGATGAAATTTCTTCAGGAAATTCTTGGAAGGCCGAAAAATGAGGTGCCGTTCGTGCTTATTCCTGTTGGCTTTCCGACCGACGACGCAAAGGTACCGGATATCAAACGGAAACAGCTCAAGGAGATAATGTTGCTATTTTGACGCTTTCAAAGTCGAAAATCTGCGACGACTGGGGCATGGTCGGATGCCTTTTCCCAGCCTCGCGGGTCGCGGTCTATCCAGCAATCGGTACACGACTCGGCCACCGGCGGCGATGCCCAAATGTGATCGATGCGCATACCGCGATTCTTTTCGAAGTCATGATGAAAATGGCTCCACCAGGAATATTCGTCCGGTTCATCATTGAATTGCCGAAACACATCAACAAATCCCCATTTCTTGACGTTTAGCAGAGCCTCGCGTTCAGGTTTTGAAAAGTGCGTCTTGTCCTGCTGCTGCCGCGGATTCCAAACGTCCATCTCGTGCGGAGCGACGTTTAGATCGCCGCAGAGGATAACGTTCTCGTCGGTGGCGAATCTGTCATCGAAATACTTTCTCAGCCGTGACATCCATGCGAGTTTGAATACGAATTTGTCACTACCGACCTTCGTGCCATGTGGAACATAAACATTCACGAGCGTCAGCCCACCAACGGTCGCCGCGACAAATCGTGTCGCAAGATCGCTGTCATCACCGGGCAGACTCAACTCAATACTCTCTAACGGCAAACGCGAGAGTATCGCGACGCCGTTATAAGAATTCTCGCCCGTGAACGCGATATGCGTAAACCCCGCAGATCGCAACCGCAGCGTCGGAAACTTCGCGTCAATGCATTTCGTCTCCTGCAAACACAAAATGTCGGGCCGATTCGCAGCACTCCACTCGATCACCTGCGTGAGCCGAGATGTTAGGCCGTTGATGTTCCAGGTTGCGATCTTCACAAAGGCTTAGGCGAGCTCGGCGCGAATTGCACTAAGGGCTGCATCGATGTCAGCGGCAGTATTGAAGATATGCGGTGAAATACGCATACCGTTAAACCACCGTTTTTCAGTTGTCTTTAGCACGAGGTTGTATTTGTCTCTCATTTTTTTACGAAACTCCGCACTGTCTATCGCGGCTGGCAGTTTGAAAGCTACGAGCGCAGTCGCGAGTGGTCCCGGCGGAGCGCTAATTACGTCGATATCTGGTATTTTTAGCAGCCCTGCGTAGGCCCGATTTCTCAGCTCGATATTGTGCTTTGCAACCTCAGCGATGCCTCGTGCCAGCATCGCCTCGACCGCCGCACCCATACCGACTACTAGGGGCATTGAGCCGACGCCCGTGGATTCGACGATGAATCGGACCCCATCTTCGCGTTCGACCGGGTGGATCTTTGTTGCTGAGTCCTTGTTGATGTAGAGAAACCCGGTTCCCTTTGGAGCCATGAGCCATTTGTGTCCGGGAGCCGCGTATGCGTCGCAACCAAGATTTTTTACGTTTACGGGAATTTGGCCGATGGCCTGGGCTCCATCAATGACCGATAGAATTCCATATTTTTTGGCCAGAGCGACGATCTCGGTTATTGGCATCTTGAGGCCGGTTGACGTGACGACATGGCTGACGCTGATGACCTTTGTCTGTTTGGTAATGGCCTTTTCTAATCGCCTGACAATGCCGTTAACGTCGTGGTCATTTGGAGGAATGTTGATTAGATCGATCTCGACACCGCGATATTTCTTCAAATATTTCCAGCCGACGCTGCCGCCTTCGTGCTCGACATCTGTTGTGAGGACACGATCCCCGCGACCGATACCGATACCGAGAGCAGCAGCATTCATCGCATCGGTAGTGCTGCGGGTTATAAGTAATTCGTCAGCCGTGCTGCCGATAAACTTGGCGAGCTTTTCGCGAACCGTATCCGTCAATTTATGTACCGACCCATCGTTGTAAGTCATACCGACGGGATTCGTTTCGAGTTCGTGCCAGGCCTTTAACGTCGCTTCAAGTACGGAGCGCGGCGTCGGCCCAAGCGAACCTGTATTAAGGTAGGTCAGGCCGGGAGCGAACATATACTCTTGGTCCGCATAATTTGACGGTTCAGTATTGCCGAATAGCGGTTCGCCGACACCTAATGTGCCGCCAACACCGAGCAATCCAATTAGAGCATCGCGTCGTGAAAATGAGTTCATACTTTCTCCTGATGCGGATCAACCCGAATTACACTTCCAGAATGGATCTCACCGGCCTTAACGACTTTTGCATTGATACCACGAAGATGATGCCTACGTCCGAAGTCCGAATTAGCAAATTTCATCGCGTCGATGCCGAAGCGTTCGACGAATTTTTTACAGCCGAGATGCGGGATAGTGGTGACCTCGATCACGGCCTCGCCAATCGTTAAACGCGTTCCCGGCGGCACATTTTCTTCGCTTAGATCGAGATCGACGAAGAGATGGTCGCCTGCGAGCGGAACACGTTCGCGGCTGCCGGCGATGAGAAGGGCGAAGCGGTAATTCATCAAGTTGAGCTGCATCTCAGGATGACCGAGGCCGTTGTCGGTTCGCGAACTTCCACGCGTCAACCAATTGTCCCCGACGAGGCCGTTCTCGATCTCAAGAACGCCACTCTCGATCACCTCGCGTTTGTTCACGGCGGGACGACGGACGATCATTTCTAGCACACCATTATCTTTGGGTGAGGCTAGAACGCCTGCCAGCGAGCTGTTTATCTCGTCCGTGGTCAGATGTTTGTCGAATAGAAGGCCGTCCATAGCTATTGATCAAACTCCGCGATCACAGGTGCATGATCGCTCGGCAAGGTAAGAAAACGAGTCGATTTATCGATCCAGCAACGCGTGCATCTGGCGGTCAGCGTTCGTGTGGTCCAGATGTGATCGATGCGGAGTCCCTGATTTTTTTGCCAGGCTCCGGCACGGTAGTCCCACCATGAGAATTCCTGCACGTTGCCGTTTTTCTCGCGAAAAAGATCGGTGAAGCCGAATTGTTTGACGTAGTGCATCGCACCGCGCTCGGCCTTTGTGAAGTGAAGCTTGCCTTCGTAAGCGGCGGCGTTCCACACGTCCTCAGCCTCCATTCCAACGTTAAAATCTCCGCAAAGCAGAACATCTTTGCCCGCATCGCATGTCTCATCAAAATATCGCCGCAGGCGTTGGATCCAGTTTAGTTTGAAGGTAAATTTGTCCGAGTCCAGAGCGGAGCCATTTGGGACGTATGTATTTACGATGCGGATGCCATTGACGGTCGAGGCTATCATTCGTTTGGGAGCTTCGTCGTCATCGTCCGGGAAGTTTCGCTGGACGTCCGTGATCGGGAATTTCGAGATGATCGCCACGCCGTTGTAGGATTTTTGGCCGGTGAAAGCTACCTCATAGCCCGCGGCTTTTAGTTCCAGAAGCGGGAAGCCATCGTCGACCGTCTTCGTCTCCTGCACGCACAAAATATCCGGCTCGGCCTCGGCGAGCCAGGCCATTAATTGTGGCATGCGGACGTTAATGGAATTGACGTTCCATGTGGCGATCTTCATGGTTTGATTTCAACACATGCTCATTTGAAGAGCAATAAAGAGGATGCTCTGAGACCGAATTTGTAATTGCACATTCGTAATTCGTAATTGACTCTTCCGGGAGGACTCCCTCAAAGATCCAATTACGAATTCAGAATTACGAATTACAAATCGAAGAGGCTCCTATTTTCATAAGAGCCTCTATCGAATCCGATCAAGTCGCTAATTACGGCTTGATCGCATAATCCGGCCAACATGAGGTCGGATTTAGGTAGAGTTCGAGAAGGCGCATCGCCTCTTCGTTGAAAGCGGTTCCGCTTGCGCGGCCACCTTCTGGATTCAGGATCTTACCAACCTGATCGCGAACCGATTCTAGATGAGCACGTGTTGCCTTATCGCTCGAACGCGCCAATGCCGTACCCGCCGCAGCACTGATCGCGCGAAGCTCGGCACGGTAGAAAGCACGCTCGTCCCCACTGGTTACAGCCACCGGTGCAAATCCCGCTGGCAACCCTTGCGGTGCTGCCTGTGCCGGAGCATTGAGTTTGTTGTTAGCAATGTCGAGATATGCACGTTGGAGGTTGCGGCGATACGCATCGACCGTCACCTTCGGCGCACTTAGCTCGCTCCATACACCGCCGCGAACGTCGGCCAAAAAGTCAGCCGGCTGATACGCGTCGACACCATCGAGAGCACTCTGCTCGACGAGGCGTGCAAACCGCGTACTCGAAAGCAGTGAATTTAGCACACTGTTCTGAGCAGTGCGGATGCGGCTTAGAGCACCGATCGGTTCGATCTTACGCAGAATGTCCTTGTCGATCTGCCAAGTCGGCGACGAAAAGGCATTGTCGTTGAGGAACTTAACTGCCTCCGCCTGCTTTGCCTTTGGTATCAGCATAAATCTCGGTCCGGTCTGGCCGATGTGCCGTTGCTGCGTATTGTAGCCACCAACGATGGCTGCGACGTGATTCATTTCGCGATTCCACTGTCCGAGCAGACTGCCGTACATCTCGGCCATATCGTCGTATGGATCGCCATTTTGGGTCGTGGTTGCCGGAACAATAAGCTTTGCGATACGCTGCAGGTTCTTGAGGCCTTGAGTCGTAGATTTAACTGCGTCTGCGTCGCCCACAGCTTCCGTCAATTCGCCAGGATCGCTTCCGGCCGAGCCATCTGTCGAGAAACGCAGCCACGGTGTCGTATCCTGAGCTTTTGCCCACTCGTTGAGAGTCGATCTCTCGGCATCAGAAGTTCTGGCACTCGGTATCGGCTTGTAGCCCCACATCGTTGCAAATTCGTCGTATGGCCCGATGCCGGGAATTAGGTCTTCGAGAGCAATGCCGTCTTCGGGCTGAGCGACGTAATTGAACCGCGAATAGTCCATTAGGGTAGGCGTGTGGCCCATCTTTTTGACCCATTCTTTATCGCGAACCTTCTCATACGGATAGGTCGAGCTAGCCTTCATGTTGTGCTGGAAGCCGAGTGTATGTCCGACCTCGTGAGCGACGACGTATTCGACGAGGCGTCCCATCAGATCGTTCGGCATCGGGAATTTCTGTGCACGCGGATCGAGTGCTCCGACCTGCGTGAAGTACCACGTACGCTGAAGGTTCATGATGTTGTGATACATCTGAATGTCCGATTCCAAGATCTCGCCGGTGCGCGGATCGTTAACGTGCGGGCCAACAGCATTTTGGATGGTCGAGGGCAGCCAGCGGATGACAGAGTATCGTGCGTCCTCGGGATCGAAGTTAGGATCTTCCTTCTTGGAAGGCTGGATCTTTGCGACGATCGCATTCTTAAAGCCTGCGGCTTCGAATGCCTTTTGCCAGGCTTCGACGCCTTTTATGGTGTATGGCACAAGCCATGCCGGGGTGGCACGGTCGACGTAATACACGATCTGCTTGACGGGCTCTGACATCTCCGCGTTTGGATCTTTCTTTTCAAGTCGCCATCTTGTGATAAAGCGGCGTTCCTGTGAACGATGCTCAGGACGGCCAAAGTCGATATTAGCAACTGAAAAATAACCGACTCGCTCGTCAAAGAGACGCGGCATCATCGGATTCTCCGGCAGCTTGACCATACTGTGATGCAGGACGATCGTTGCGCTTCCCGCACGCATTCCACCGGCCGCAGCTCCGCCACCGGGAGCACCGGCGGGCGATGCAGCGCGCGTGTAGGTCATCGACGAACTAGCCTCGATATTTGTCGGGAAAGCAGAAATACGCTCAATGTACGAACGAGTCGGATCGAGCGCTGTCGCGCTCAAACGCTGGCGGGCGCTAAGCTCGAAAACATCTGTACTGAACAAACGAGTGACATCGATCACGACCGAATCGTTCGGCCCAAAAGCCGCGACCGGAAATGCCATGATGATCGAATCGGTATTCGAGTTCTGCACGGCCTCAGCGATCGGCAGCGAAGAATTAGCAACGATGTTGTAATTGATGTTGCGAAGGAATATTCTGTTCTCGTTTCGCTCCCAACGGACGACGCGATCTTCGAGCGACTGTCCGCCGTAGCCGACGCCGAGCGTCGTTTTGGCGATCTGGCTGACCAGAAGGAATTCTTTATCGAGCTCGCCTTTCGGGATCTCGTAAAAATATTTGTCCTTGATTTGGTGAACCTTAAAAACGCCATCTTTTGTCTTAGCGTCCTTGGTTATGACCTTGTCGTAAGGCTGTGGGTCGGTCGAGGGGCCGGTCGGGCGCTGTCCGCCGGGAGCTCCACCGGCTGCCGGTGGTTCGGGTGTCGGGTCCTGAGCAAATGCTACCGGCACTAAAGCCAGCACACAGATACCAAAAAGAATCTTGAATGCGATTCCTCTCATCAAAATGTTCCTCCTAAGGGTTGTAGATCGATAGGCGACATCGCATCCGAAACTGCTCGGAAACCATTCACCTTGCGTTATTTAATAGCGAATAAAGACGGAATGATAGTTATAGCATTCTACGCAACACCGCGCAATAAGGTTTCAGGTCCCTACTTTTTGCCTGAATTCCGTTCCCAAAACACGCCGCTTTCGAAACCTTGGATCGTTGTGTCGATGTCGGCCATCTCAAGACGCTTTACGGCGAGCAGGCAGTAGTTTTCGTCGCCCTCGATGGCGATAAAACCACGGCCAAGTTTCTTTGCCACAACTGCCGTCGTGCCCGAACCGGCAAACGGATCGAGAATTAGGTCGTCTTTATTGGTGCTGGCTAAAATTATCTTTGCCAGAAGCTTTTCCGGTTTCTGTGTCGGATGTTCGGTGTTCTCGGGCATCGACCAGAAAGGAACGGTGATGTCCGTCCAGATATTCGACGGGTGCGTATCACGAAACTTACCGTCCGCCGTCTCATCCCAATCTTTAGGCTGTCCGTTATCTTTATAAGGTGCGAGCACACGGCGACGTTGTTTTACGGCATCAAGATTGAAGGTGAAGTCGTCGGACACGGTAAAGAACCAAATATCCTCTGCGGCATTCTTCCAATTCGCCTTAGCCCCGCGGCCTTTTTCGCGTTCCCATGTGATGCGGTTTCGCAATTTAAAGTACTTAGAGCCAACCCGCTGTATCGCAGCGCCCGAACGCCAATCGCCGCAGATGTAAACGGACGCGGTCGGCTTTAGAATCGGAACACAAAGCGAAAGCCAAGAATCCAGCCACGTCTCGTACGCTTCCTGAGTAGTTTCCCGAAATGTCTCACTACCAAATTCTTTGGTGAGATTGTAAGGCGGATCGGCAAAAAGGAGGTCAAACCGCGAAGAAACGGTTGGCAAAATCTTAAAAACATCACCGTAAACGATAACGTTTTCAGGGTTCGGGGCCTCTGACAAAGAACGAATGACTTTCCGGCTGAGTCGAGCACCTTCAGGCCGGGTGATCTCAATGGTTCGATTTCTTGGTGCTCTGGCCATAGCTGTTGGCGTGACTTTAGCATAAACGACGACTACTTAGCGCGTCCTTGACCCTAAAAAAGGGCGCGTGATACTCTTATATCTTTTGGGAACAGGGCAGTCTTTTGGCCCGGTTCTACCGTTAGAGAGGGCTCAAACAAGACTATGCATTTGCTGGCATTTGCCGACACAATTCAGCTATTTCCGGACGGCACGCTTTTTATCCACGTCGCGCTTATTTTGGTGATGATCTGGGTTTTAAATCGCACGCTCTATCGTCCGATAAATAAGGTCCTCGATTCGCGTGAGAAGAATAAGGGCGGGCATTCGAGCGAGGCCGTCGGGTTGCTCAAGGATGTCGAGGAAAAAGAAGCTCGCTATAGCCGCGAGATGCTCGATACCCGCTCGAAAGGCTACGAGATGATCGAGAAAGAGCAGAAAAAGGCCACCGAATCTCGTGACAAGAAGATCGCTGAGGCAAAGGCTGAGACTGCTGCAAAATTTGAACAAGGCAAAGCCGAGCTTGAAAAGCAGGCTGCAGAGGCTCACGCCGCGATCGGCACCGAGGCGGAAAAGATCGCCGACAGCATCGCCGCTAACATTCTAAAGGCTTAATTGTATATGTTTTTGTCCCTGACAAGTTCAATGCTTCTCCTCGCCGGTGGCGCAGGCGGCGGCGGTGCGTGGGAATCTTTCAAGCACTTCTACAACGACTGGTTCAACATTCCGGGCTTTGAGGCGTGGAAATTTGTGAACCTCGCGATCTTTATCGCCCTAATGATCTACGTCGCAAAAAAACCTCTAAGCGAAGCCTTTAAAGGTAAACGCGAGCAGATCCGCTCGGAGCTGATCAAAGCCGAGGCTGAAAAGCAGGCTGCTCTCGCCAAACTGACCTCAGCCGAAGCAAAACTTGCACAGCTCGGCGCTGAGAAAGAGAACATCCTCGCTAGGGCGAAAGAAGAAGGTGCGTTTGAGAAAAAACGCCTCGCCGAGCTGACGAAAGCCGATATCGAGCGTATGGGCCAGCAGAACGATTCTGAGCTTTCGCGTCTAAGCAAGCAGTCGTATGCTGAGCTTCGCCGCTTTTCGGCTAAGGAAAGCATTCGCCTCGCCGAAGAAAAACTTCGTGCACAGATCGACGGAACTGTCGATGCACGGCTCGTAAAGGCCAGTATCAGTGAGATCGGAGGGCTGAATTAATGAGTAACGAAACCATCGCCCGCCGCTATAGCGTCGCTCTCGCGGATGTCGTTCTAAAGAGCGGCCAGACTGAATCTGTGAAATCAGAAATCGCTTCGCTCGGTGAACTTTTTGGCCAGAACACCGATCTGCAGACAGTTTTCGGCAATCCCGCGATCACGCATGCTAATAAGGAAAAAGTGCTCGACGGCCTGCTTGCCAAGATCAAGCCTTCGTCTACGACTGCAAATTTTCTCAAAGTATTGCTGCAAAACGGCCGTCTTACGGATCTTACCGAGATCAATGACCGTTTTGCCGCCGTTCTCGATGAACGCAGCGGAATCGTTGCCGCCGAGATCACATCGGCAAGGGAATTGCCGGACGGCGAACGCTCCGAGTTTGAAACGAGCCTAGCAGCTCTGACCGGCAAGACCGTGAACGTAAACTACGCGGTCGACCCAAACATCATCGGCGGTGTCGTAACCCGCATCGGCTCGACCGTCTACGACGGCTCGGTCAAGACGAAATTGGAAAATCTGAAGGAACAGTTGGTTAATGGATAGTGACAGGTTACGGGTAACAGGTGACGAGAAAGATCGGAACCTGTTACTTGTCACCGGTCACCCGTCACTAAAAGAAAATGGAATCAATCAAAGCTAACGAGATCAACGAAATAATTCGTGCTCAGATCGAGAATTTTGACGCGTCGATGACGGTTGCCGAGGTTGGCACGGTCATCAAGGTCGGCGACGGTATCGCCGAGATCTATGGCCTCGAAAAGGTCATGGCCGGCGAGCTGCTCGAGTTTCCACACGGAGTTCGCGGACTCGCACTCAACCTTGAAGAAGACAAGGTCGGAGCCGTGCTTTTCGGAGATTTTCAGAAGATCAAAGAAGGCGACGAAGCCAAGCGTACCAAGCGAATCATGTCAGTTCCGGTCGGCGACGCGATGATCGGCCGGGTGGTCGACGCTCTTGGAAATCCGATCGATGGAAAAGGCGAGATCATCACCGAGACGTACAATCCGGTCGAGAAGATCGCCCCTGGAATTATCGATCGTCAGCCGGTGAAAGAGCCGCTTCAGACCGGTCTCAAGGCTATCGACTCGATGGTGCCGATCGGCCGCGGCCAGCGTGAGCTGATCATCGGCGATCGACAGACGGGTAAGACCGCCGTCGCGATCGACACGATCATCAACCAGAAAGGCAAGGACGTTATCTGCGTTTACGTCGCTATCGGCCAGAAGGCGTCGACCGTTGCACAGGTTCGACAGAAGCTGGAAGAATTCGGTGCGATGGACTACACGATCATCGTAAACGCTTCGGCTTCGGACCCGGCGGCCATGCAATTTTTGGCTCCGTATTCGGGATGCGCGATGGGCGAATACTTCCGCGACAACGGCCGTCACGCTCTGACGATCTACGACGATCTTTCGAAGCAGGCGGCTGCATACCGAGAAATTTCGCTGTTGCTGAGACGTCCTCCGGGCCGCGAGGCATATCCCGGCGACGTTTTCTATCTACACTCACGCCTGCTCGAACGTGCGGCAAAGATGTCGGACAAAAAGGGCGGCGGTTCATTGACCTCATTGCCGATCATCGAGACACAGGCCGGCGATATCTCGGCGTACATTCCGACCAACGTGATCTCGATCACGGACGGCCAGATCTTTCTCGAGTCAGATCTATTTAACTCGGGCGTGCGTCCCGCTATCAACGTCGGTAACTCAGTTTCGCGTGTTGGTGGTGCGGCACAGATCAAGGCCATGAAGCAGGTCGCCGGTACGCTGCGTATCGATCTCGCACAGTTTCGCGAGCTTGCGGCTTTTGCACAGTTCGGCTCGGACCTCGACAAATCGACACAGGCCCAACTCGAACGCGGCAAACGCCTCACCGAGATACTGAAGCAGCCGCAATACGTCCCGATGGACGTTATCGAACAGGTGCTGATCATCTGGACCGTTTCGAACGGCCTCGCTGACGATATCGAGATCACCGACCTCAAGCGTTTCGAGGAAGAATTGACCAAGTTCGCCGAAGAAGCCCATCCTGGTGTGCTAAACACGCTCCGCGAGAAGAAGTCGATCGACGACGATCTGAAAGCAGCGATGAAGGAAGCGGTCGAGGATTTCAAAGCGACGCGTTGGGAATCTGCTGCCGCTGCGGCAGCGTAAACAGTGAACGGTAACGGGTGACAGGTCTTTACCTGTTACTCGTCACCTGTCACTTGTCACCAAAATAATGGCAAGTTTGTTAGACATGCGCCGACGTATCAAGTCGGTCAAGAATACGCAGCAGATCACCAAGGCGATGAAGATGGTCGCCGCAGCCAAGCTAAAACGCGCGACCGATCGCGTGACGGCATCGCGTCCGTTCGCGGGCAAGATGAGCGAGGTGCTCGGCAGTCTGAGCGGAAAGGTCGCGGGCGAATTTTCGCATCCGCTGCTCGACGCTCGAGGTGATGAAAAATACCTGATCGTTCTCATCAGCGCCGACAAAGGCCTCGCCGGAGCATTTAATGCGAACGTTATCAAAGCAACGCAGGCTTTCTTGAAAGAGAATGCCGACAAACAAGCCTCAATGGTCGCGGTCGGGCGCAAAGGCCGCGACTTCTTCAAGCGTCGTGAGATCGATCTGGTTGACGAATACCTTGGATTGACCGGCAGCGGCCAAGTCGTCCACGCCGATGCCGTCGAGATAGCGAATAAACTCATCAAGACTTTTACAGAAGACGAGACGATCGACAAGGTGTTTGTTGTATTTACTGAGTTTAAGACAGTTTTGTCACAAAAGCCGGTTATTAATCAGCTTCTTCCGATCCCGAAAACGGAAACGGTCGAAGGCGAAGCGGCTGGTGGCGAATCCGAATACATTTACGAACAACCTGCGGTAGAGATATTCGGCAAGTTGCTGCCCAAGCAAGTAGAAATTCAGATTTACAAAGGAATGCTCGAGTCGGTCGCGTCGGAGCAAGGCTCGCGTATGACGGCAATGGATTCGGCATCGAAGAATGCCGGCGAATTGATCGACACGCTGACCCTAAATATGAATCGAATCCGTCAGGCCGCGATCACGAAAGAAATTATCGAAGTTGTTTCCGGCGCCGCTGCGGCTTGATCAAAAGTTTTTATTTGCCGCTAAAGGTTCCGGGCTGAAAAGTTCGGAACCTTCTTTACTGGACATTCCATCCAATCTCGATTATTCTTCCCCTGTTTTTCACAATCTAAACGCAGACTTGGAGGATGATCAGTATGTTAGGAGCTGTAGGCGGAATTCTTTTACTAGTAGGCATTATTTGGATGGTTGTCGTGGCGGTCCAGACCGGACAATCTGGCGGTGAAAAGGCACTGTGGGGCCTTGTTTGTTTCTTTTGTAGCCCACTTGGAAGTATCGTTTTTTATGTGATGAAGAAACAGGGTATGGTTCCCTTACTGCTCCAGATTGCGGGCTTTATCATCACGATGGTCGGCGGCGGATTCAATTTCTCCGTTGGCAGTATGGGTAACTAATGTCGCAAAATGCGACCAACACTTGGCGCGGAGGCCTTTGGGCGTTCGCGCCTCTTGCTGTCTGGATCGTCGTTGTTTTTGCGATGTCGAGTTCGGGCGCATCTATGGCTGAAACTTCGCGGTTCATCGGCCCGCTTATCCGATGGATATACCCCGATATCTCACCCGAGACGCTCAAGGTTGTTCACGTCGGTGTCCGCAAGCTGGCACACATTTTTGAATATGCCGTTCTTGGTTTCCTGGCAGTACGTGCATTTTCATTGTTTGCCGGGCATCGCTTAGGAAATTGGCGGTATCTTCTGGCGATCATACCCGTTGTGATTGTTGCGATGGTGGACGAATATAGGCAGAGTCTCGACGTGACCCGAACGGGAACGATCGAGGACGCGATCCTCGATATCGCAAGCGGAATATTGGCCATTGCCCTGTTATGGATCATGCGCCGCCCACGTCTGGCTGAGCCAGAATGAAAAACTTCCATTTCAAGCAACTTTATGCCATATTTAATCGTTAAGAGTTAGGACAAGGAGATGCAATAAATGAGCATTTTGGACAAGATCAAGAGTGAAGCACTCAACCAGTTTATTGAAGTTATCGAGTGGCTCGATGACTCGGGCGATACGATGGTCTATCGGTTTCCGGTAGCGGGCCAAGAGATCAAGAACGGAGCACAGCTTATCGTGCGTGAGTCGCAGGCGGCGGTATTTGTGCACGAAGGGCAAGTTGCCGATGTATTCACACCTGGCAAATACACCATCGATGGCGGCAATACGCCGATCCTATCGAAGCTCGGTGCGTGGAAATACGGCTTTAATTCGCCGTTCAAATCCGAGGTCTATTTCGTTAACACCAAACAGTTTACGGACATGAAATGGGGCACCTCGAACCCGATCATGCTCCGCGATGCGGATTTTGGCATCGTTCAGCTGCGTGCCTTTGGTGCGTACAGCCTGCGTGTTGCCGACCCGAGCGAATTCATCAAAGAGATCGCCGGAACGAACGGCAAGTTCAGCACCGACGATATCGAGGGCCAGTTGAAACGAGCCATCGTTACGGAATTTTCGGACGCGCTTGGTGAACTGAAGATCCCGGCTCTCGACCTCGCTTCGCAGTATAAGGAAGTCGGCGAAAAGATCCGCAGCTTTATCAATGGCGATTTCGGCAGCTATGGCCTCGAGGTTACGAAGTTCTACCTTGAGAATGTAAGCGTTCCTGAAGAAGTGCAAAAGGCGATCGACAAGCGATCGGCAATGGGTGCGATCGGCAATGTCGATCAGTACATGAAATTCCAGGCGGCCGATGCCCTGCGTGACGCTGCTCAGAACGAAGGCGGCGGTGCCGGCCTCGGAGCGGGTCTCGGAGCCGGATTTGCCATGGGCAATCAGATGGTCGGAGCCTTTGGCGGTATGCAACAAGGCGGCGGCGGAGCGGCAGTCGCGACCACCCCATGTCCTGCATGCGCTAAGGCGAACGCCCCGGGAGCCAAATTCTGTGCCGAATGCGGCGGCAAGATGGAGGTCGCTCAGGTGCCTTGTGTGAAGTGCGCAGCAACCCTTCGCGAAGGCGCAAAGTTCTGCTCGGAGTGCGGTTCGACACAGGAAAAAGAAAAATGTACTGGCTGCCAGGCCGAACTAGCCTCCGGTGCAAAATTCTGCCCCGAGTGCGGAGCAAAAACCGAATAGTCAGAACCACCTGCGATAGCGGGTGGTTGAACAATAGTGGAAAGGGCGAGCCTAAAATCTCGCCCTTTTACTTTGCGTCTTTGCCCCTTTGCGACTTTGCGTTAAAATCGCTTTGGCCTACGGAGTTAAAAGTTATGGCAGTTAGTCCAGAGTTACTAGAGATCCTTCGCTGTCCGAAGTGCAAATCTGAACTTCAGATCAATGACGAGCAGACGCGCTTGAAGTGCGTAACTGCCGAGTGCTCATTGGTTTACCCGATCCGCGAAGACATTCCGGTAATGCTCGTTGATGAAGCAACGGTAGAGAAATAGTGGTCAGTGGCCGGTGGTCAGCTAAGACGCGGGACGTAAAATGAGTTCTCAAGACCAAAGACCGAAAGCCCAAAACCAAAATCCGATCGACTGGCCAAATGTAAGGCGCGTTCTCGTCGTCAAGCTTCGCTCGATAGGCGATACGGTTCTCTCAACACCGTCGCTGATAGCTCTCAGACGATTCCTTCCAGACGCACAGATCGACATCCTACTCGAAGATTGGGTCGCGCCCGTGCTCGACGGTTTTGACGTGGTTGATAACGTGATCAGCGTCGGCAAAGGCTCGTCAGAGAGACTCAAAACTGCGTGGAAACTACGTGGGCAAAAGTACGATGTAGCGATAAATCTACATGGCGGGACGACGGCGACGATGTTCGTGCGGGCCAGCGGTGCCCGGCATCGGATCGGTTACTCGTATTATCAATACCCCTTTCTTTACAATCATTTGCTGTCGTCATCGACTGATTTTTGGAAGCGGGAAAAAACTCATTCCGCCGAGCAACTACTTGCTCTAGTAGGTTTTGTCGGCGTGCCTGTGGATCCCCTGATCAAAACTCGACTTGTTGCCAAACAACGATCTATCGACGCGATCAAAGCAAGAAATCCGAAATTTGAAATTTCAGATCTGAAATTTGCTCTCCTTCACCCATCAACTGCATTCTTCACAAAACAGTGGCCGACAGAGAATTTTGCTCGAACGGCTGAGTTTTTGGTCGGAAAAGGACTTCAAATCGTTGCCGTTGGTTCGAAGAGTGAAAAGGCAGTTTTAGACGATCTGAGACGGTTTTCGACGGTTCCTATCACGACATTTGACGATCTAACGCTGCCCGAGGTCACCGCCCTCGCCTCAAAAGCTCGCGTTTTCGTCGGTAACGATTCCGGGATCGCCCATATCGCTGCTGCTGTCGGCACACCATCAGTTGTTGTCTTCGGCTCCTCAAACCGCGACCACTGGCGTCCGTGGACCGATGCACCGAATGAGATCGTCTTTGAGCCCTTTGCGTGCCAGCCGTGTCCTGGCTACGAATGCAAGGAATTTGGCGAACCGAGATGCATCCTCAGCGTCAAACCGTCATCTGTCACAGCGGCGATCGACCGGGTTCTCGAAAGCACACAATAGATCTTGGGTTCTCATCGCTTCGGTCATAATAACAAATATGTTATGATAACGCTGTGGCATGGAACATCAAATACCATACGAAAGCCATTGAGTCCTTCGTGCTTTCGATGCCTGATGGCTTGCAGGCAAGGTATTTGCGCCTTACCGATATGATGCTGGAATTTTGGCCTAATCTCGGCATGCCCCACACACGGGCAATGAGCGAAGGGCTCTTTGAACTTCGGATCAAAGGTAAAGAGGGTATTGCTCGAGTCTTTTATTGTACTCTCATCGGGCAAAAGATCGTCATGCTACACGGCTTTATCAAGAAGTCTGAGAAGACTCCCCCAACGGAATTAAGGATAGCCCGCGAGCGGTTGGCTGAGGTAAAGGAATAATGAAACACGCTGATCTAAAGAAAAAAGCTCTGCAACGACCCGAGGTCAAAGCAGAGTATGACGCGCTTGAGGCTGAGTTCGGCCTCTTGCGCCAGATGCTTCGTGCCAGAAACAAAGCGGGAATGAGTCAATCCGACGTAGCGATTCGAATGGGCACTCAAGCTCCGGCGATAACGAGGTTAGAGTCTGCACTCAGCAGCGGTAAGCATTCGCCGTCGTTTGATACGATCAAACGCTATGCAGAAGCTGTTGGTTGCGACCTTCGAATCAAGTTCGTCCGGAGTGCACGGGGCAAGAAAGATCTCGTCTTGACAGAGACGCTGGGTCAATAATTTGCATAATTTTGAGGATATATGACGTATCGCATTCTTTCGATTGTCGCCATTTTGCTTACTTCTTTTTCCGGGATTAACGCACAACCTTCTGCCAATTCGCCGCGAGCCCGTGATCTCGGTGTGCCGTTTGACGGGAATCCGGGCCGCTTTAATGCGATCACTGATGTCCCTGGCGTCCTCGTCGGCCACACCACTCTCATCACCGGCGAAGGGCCACATGCAATCCGCACTGGGGTCACGGCGATTCTACCGCGTGCCGGTCTGAAGTATTATCCGGCGGCGAGCTTCGTGCTCAACGGCGATGCAGAGATGTCGGGGACAATTTTTGCCGAAGAGTTTGGCCTGCTGCGCTCGCCCATAATGCTCACAGGTACGGCGAGTAACGGGACGGTCTACACTTCGGTCATCAAATGGTCCGCCCGCAAATTCCCGGACTGGCCAGTTCATATGCCGGTGGTGGCCGATACGTGGGACGCCGACCTGAGCGACTACCTTGCGTTTCCGATTCGCGAGGAACATGTTTTCGCGGCTCTTGACGGTGCAAAAACTGGCCCTGTTGCGGAAGGCAACGTCGGCGGTGGCACCGGGATGATGTGCCACTACTTCAAATGCGGCATTGGAACCTCGTCCCGCGTCCTTCCCACCGAAAATGGCGGCTACACGGTCGGGGTCTTGGTACAGGCAAATTATGGCAGAAGAGAAGACTTGCTCATCGCAGGCGTGCCGGTGGGTCGCGAGATAAGCGATTTGCAACCCGAATTTCCCCCGGAGCCTGAGGAGAAAAAGCCGGCAACACCCGAAGAGGAAGGTTCTATATTGATTATTGTGGCCACGAATGCGCCAGTCAGTTCACTGACACTTAAAGCGATGGCGAAAAGGGCCACGATGGGCCTGGCACGCAACGGTGCGACTGCAAATCCATCTTCCGGCGATGTGGTGTTGGCATTTGCAACCACTCCTGTTGAATGGGATCGCAAACAGCCTCAATACGTACGCCGCGGTGAAACCCTCTTTGAATACTCAGTCGGGCCGCTCTATTCAGCAACGATTCAGGCTACCGAGGAAGCCGTCATCAACGCTCTTGTCACCGCGAAAACAATGACAGGAATGAATGGGGCCAAGATACATGCGCTACCGCACGACAGATTGCGAAAGATATTGAGCAAGTTCAACAGACTGCAGAAGTAGATTTAACAAACATCCTGATCACATTCACTAGCGCGTTTGTTGACACTAAATGCGCTAACCATTAGTATTTATAGTTTCGACTATTGTCGGAGACATGTCTCTATATGTTCGAATCTCTGTCGGATAAGCTCAAGAATTCCCTGCGTAATTTGCGCGGGGTGGGTAAGCTTACGCCGGAGCATGTCGACGCGGCTTTGCGCGAGATACGGATGGCTCTGCTTGAGGCGGACGTCAACTATAAGGTCGCCAAAGATTTTGTCGAATCGGTACGCATAAAGGCTGAGGGCGAGGAAGTTTGGACCGGGCTGAAGCCGCACGAGCAGGTCGTCAAAATCGTCTATGACGAGCTGAGCGAACTGATGGGCGGCTCGTCGTCGCGGCTTGTTTTTACCAAGCAGACGCCGAACGTCGTGATGATCGTCGGCCTTCAGGGTTCGGGTAAGACGACCTCGACGGGAAAGATCTCGCGTTGGCTCGCTGACAATCAGGAGCGAAAGCCGCTGCTTGTGTCCGTTGACGTTTACCGTCCGGCAGCTCGCGAACAGCTAAAGGTCGTCGCAAATGCTGTAAACGTAGCGGTTTACGAGGCCAAAGAGAGTAACGATCCGATGACGATCGTGCGTGGTGCAGTCAAGTACGCTAACGAGACCGGCTACGACACGCTGATGATCGACACGGCGGGGCGTCTGCACATCGACGATGAGTTGATGGTCGAGCTCGAGCAGATCAAGGCCGAGACCAAGCCGATCGAAGTTTTGTTTGTGGCCGATGCGATGACCGGGCAGGACGCGGTTCGGTCGGCAGAAGTTTTTCACGAGCGTATCGGCATCACGGGTGTTGTCCTGACCAAGATGGACGGTGATGCCCGCGGCGGTGCGGCGTTGTCGATCAAGCAGGTCATCGGGCAGCCGGTTAAGTTTGTCGGCGTTGGCGAAAAGTACGACGCGATCGAGCCGTTTTATCCCGATCGAATTGCTCAGCGGATCTTAGGCATGGGCGATGTCCTGACCCTCATTGAGGAAGTTCAGGACAAGATCGACGAGAAAGACGCGCAAGAGCAGTTGCGGAAAATGACGACGAATCAGTTTTCGCTCGAAGATTTTCGCAATCAGCTCGGACAATTTAAGAAGCTCGGCTCGATGTCAAAATTGATGAAGATGCTGCCCGAGCA
>JANPDK010000122.1:0-11121 GCA_031431415.1 Acidobacteriota bacterium
CCCACCTACTTAGGGCAATTGTGCCCCCCCCACCAAATGCCCTTACGGTGGGCGGGGCTTCTGCAACAAGCGGTCTTTTCTAAAGTACTATCCATGCGATTTTGATAGGACACAATCATTCGGCCTCAATTCCGCCGCTACATCATTGATGATGTCATCGAGGCTTTTGGTTGGCTTATAACCTGTCAGGCGAAGCGCTTTTTCGAGCGAAGGCACACGTCGCTGCATGTCTTCAAAGCCGTCGCCGTAGACCTGATCGTACGGCAAATAGCGGATCTCACTCTTGCTATTGGTAAGCTCGATCGCGCGTTTTGCGAGATCATTGATCGAAACCTCAGCGTCGCTGCCGAAATTGACGACCTGACCGAAGCAGGCAGGAGTCTCGAGAGCTGTCGAAAGGCCGTTAACAACATCGCTCACATGACCAAAACAACGAGATTGAGTTCCGTCGCCATGCACCTCGATCGGTTCGTTTTTTAGCGCAGCTTCGACAAACCGCGGTACGACCATGCCGTACTGTCCCGTTTGCCGTGGGCCGACCGTATTGAACAATCTCGCGACAACGACCGGCAAACGCGTCTCTTTGTAGTGGGCGAGAGCGAGGAATTCGTCGAGCGTCTTGGCACACGCGTAGGCCCAGCGGTGTTTGTCGGTCGCTCCAGTGAGCAGGTCGTCTTCCTCGCGGAAGGGAACTGAGAAGCCTTTGCCATACACTTCGCTTGTGCTTGGAATAAGCACGCGTTTGCGATATTTAGCACACCGGCCGAGCACGACATCCGTCCCGTGAAAGATCGTTTCGATCGTCTTCACCGGTTGCTCCATGATCAGCCGCACGCCGACGGCACTAGCCATGTGATAGACACGATCGGTATCTCGGATCAGCTCTTCCATCAGGTCGGCGTTGAGAACGGTGTCGATAATGAGCCGAAAGCCAGGTTTGTCTTCGAGATGGGCGATGTTCGAATAACGCCCGGTTGAGAGATCGTCAATGACCGTGATCTGATGGCCCTCGCCGATCAATTTGTCTGCCAGATGGCTGCCGACAAATCCGGCGCCGCCTGTGATGAGTATCTTCATAATCTTTACACTACGCTCGCAAAGTACGCCGCCGCCTTTTTCAAACCATCTGCAAGCGGAACGGTCGGTTCCCAGCCTAACAATCTCTTCGCCCTGTCGATATTCGGTTGACGCTGTTTCGGGTCGTCGGCGGGCAGCGGCATATATTTGATGTTGATCGCCTTGCCGGTCGCGACGCCGACTTGTTCGGCGAGCTGGTTCATCGTGAATTCGCCGGGATTGCCTAGGTTGACGGGCATGTGAATGTCGTCCGCTTCGACGTTCATAAGCCGGATAATGCCATCAACAAGATCGCTGACGTAACAGAACGAACGCGTCTGCGTGCCGTCGCCGTAGATAGTAATCTCCTCGCCTTTCAGTGCCTGTACGATAAAATTCGACACGACACGTCCGTCATTTTCGAGCATTCGCGTCCCGTAAGTGTTAAATATACGCACGATACGAGTATCGACGCCGCTCTGGCGATGGTAGTCCATCATGAGCGTCTCGGCAACTCGTTTGCCTTCGTCATAGCAGCTACGGAGGCCGATCGGATTCACGTTGCCAAAGTAGTCTTCCGTTTGCGGATGCACGAGCGGATCGCCGTAAACTTCGCTCGTCGACGCCTGTAAGATCCTTGCCCTTACACGCTTAGCGAGTCCGAGCATGTTGACCGCACCCATTACATTCGTCTTTACGGTCTTAACGGGATTGTATTGGTAATGGACCGGTGACGCCGGACATGCGAAATTGTAGATCTGATCGACCTCGACAAAGATCGGTTCGGTCACATCGTGTCGGATAACCTCAAACTGCCTGTTGTCAACAAGATGGGCGATGTTGACTTTGCGACCGGTGAAGAAATTATCGAGGCAAATAACCTCGTTACCCTCGCTCAGAAGGCGCTCACACAGATGTGAACCGATGAATCCGGCTCCGCCGGTTACGAGTATTCGCATAAACGCCTATTTTGCCATATATTAGCGTCTTTCGATAGCCGATCCTCAAAAAGGGGACGCACGTTTCCTATTTTTTCTTTTGCGGCGGCAGATTCGTTTGCGGCGAAGCCTTAAGATTCGTCTCGAACAGCTTAAAGATCCGCTTGTATTCGTCGGCCCAACTGGTCGGCTGGACAAAACCGTGATCTTCTGCCGGATAGCCCGCGAGCTCCCAGTTTTCCTTTCGCAATTCTATTAATTTTTGCGCCAGCCGAACGCTGTCTTGGTAATTCACATTGACGTCAACCATTCCGTGACAGATGAGCAGCGCACCTTTCAACCCGGCGGCGTGATAGATCGGCGAACTCTTACGATAGGCTTCCTGGTCGTTTTGCGGCAGGTTGAGAATATTTGAGGTATAACCATCATTATAATGTGCCCAATCGGTCACGGGACGCAGAGCAGCTCCGGCCGCAAAGACATCCGGCGTCGTAAACATCGCCATCAACGTGATAAATCCGCCATACGAACCGCCGTAAAGGCCTACGCGTTTTGCATCTACACCGTGTTCCTTCACCAGATAATCCACTGCGTCAACGTGGTCGGTGAGGTCCTTGCCGCCCATAAACCGGTAGATGCCAGTTCGCCAATCGCGTCCGTAACCGGCCGAACCGCGGTAGTCGATGTCGAGAACCGTGTAGCCTTTTTCCATCAGCAGATGATGGAACATGTATTCGCGGTAATAACTGCTCCACCAGTTATGGACGTTTTGCAGATAGCCCGCTCCGTGAACGAACACGACCGCCGGGCCGCCCTTTTTGAAGTTGGCAGGTTTGTAAAGCCGCCCGTAAACGGTCGCTCCGTCACGAGCCTTAATTGACACGATCGGCGGTGCGATCCAGTTGTACGACTTCCATTCGTCGGTCGGTGAATTTGTTACTTGCTTGATCTCGCCTTCCGTTACACCGGTCTTGTTCGGCGCGATGTAAAGCTCTGTCGGTTTATTGGCGTATGAGCGGAGAATTGCGAGTTTGGTCTGGTCCGGAGAAACAGTCGCCTGATTGTTTCCCTGCATCGATGTCAATTTCGTTCGAGCTCCGCCGTCGAAGGACATCGAGTAAAGGTTCCGTTCAAAAAAGCTGCCTTCGCTCGAAGTGAAATAGAATTTTGTCTTATCCTCGGACAGACGAACGTCTGAAACCTCGAACGATCCCGAGGTCAACTGAACAGGCTGCCCGCCGTCGATCGAGACCTTGTAAAGATGAGCAAATCCGTCGCGTTCCGACTGAAAATATACACGCTTGTTATCCGGCAGCCAGCCAAGCGAAAACCCGCCAGGACCGCCAACCCAGGCATCGTCATGGACCGACGCGAGGATCTTTGTCTTACCGGTCGCCATCTCGAGCTGCATTATCCAGCGGTCTTTATTATCGGCAGATCGGGCCTGCATTACCGCGTTTTTACCGTCGTCCGACCACTGCGGCGGCGACAATTGCACGTCGCGGTCACGCGGCTGTGCGGGAGCGCCCTGGCCACGTCCTGAACCTTGGCCTTGTCCCGTCGGGCGTTCCGGAGGAACTTCCCCGGTAGTATTTCCCTCGGCCCTTGGCGTTGGCGGTGCGGCTGGTAAACGCTGCCCGTGGTCGACCCATTTTGAGTCGCCGGTTTCGACGCTGACGATCGCAATTCGGCTGCGGCCCTGCACATCGCCGACTTTCGTTCGGCCGGGAATGTCCTCGGTGTAACCGGATTCGGTGACAAAGTTCGGAACGATCGTATTTTTCGCTCCGGTGGCGGCTTCACTGACGATGACGATGACGGACTTTCCATCGGGCGTAAGCGACATGTTACCCGCATTCTGTCCCGTAGTGAGCTGAAACGGTTTGCGTCTGTCCTTTTCCCTTTCCTTGCGTTTGTTATCATCCGCCTCGCGCTTTTCGGCCCGTTCGCGGACGACGTCGAGCAGATCACGCTCCTCTTTTTTGAGAGCTTCCTGGCTGTCGGTTCCCCTGCGCGTCGCGTCGGCGTTGGCCCCGGCACCACCCGGGCCACCCGGACCGGCACCACCGGCAGGGCGAATATCGGTCAACTGCACTAACAAACCGTTATCGAGCGAGAAGGAGTAAAGATTACCCGCCCGCGTAAACGAGATATGACGCTGATCGCCGATAAAACGCGGATTAGCTTCCACATCAGCAGTCTTGGTTATCTGCCGCCGTTCGCCGGTTTGGTTGTAGTAGAGGAAAATATCGCCGCTATCGGCATAAACGGTCGTCTTTTTGTCATCTGACACGGCGCCGTTGGGCGGAGCTTGTCTTGCTTCTTCTTCGGAGAGTTTGCGTAAGCCGCTCCCGTCGGCGTTGACGGTATAGGTCGCAGTATCGCCATTTCGAGGCTCGCCGGCCCGCTTCCAGCTAAAATAAATTCTTTGGCTGTCCGGCGACCAACGGACGCCGGTTGGCTCATACCCGACCAGATCAGGCCCACGCATAATACTATCGATCGTCAGATCAAACGGCTTGGCAGTCAATGGCTTCTGCGCGTTTGCAGCGATCGGGTTGAGACAAAAAGCAATTATGAAAATGAACGACAGAATCGATTTCATTTGGTTTCCTTCTATACTTTAGATTTTATAAGGGCGGTCGGATCAAGGTCAAAGAATATTTTAAGGCAATTCTAACGCCGCCGCACGTTTTTCTGCTTTCTGCGCGTCGGTCAGGCGGCCGTATTCGTAGATGGCGCTTTCCCAAGTGCCGTACATCGCGTTTGGCAGGACGATCCACCGTTTGCCCCAATCATTCTTTATTTTATCGACATCGCTAAAGCGGTCCGCGATTGATTTGCGTTCAAATACATTGGATAGGTCGTCAAGGTTATCGCCGATCAGTATGACGATACGGTATTTTTGCAAAATGGACTGGCGGCGCGGCTCTTTGGTTGAGACCGGCTTGTTTTCGGCATCAACTTGGCGAAGCATTACATTGTCAGCGGAAATATCTGCGAAACCGGCGTTTTTCAGATTATCCATCGTCGCTTGTTTTTGCACCTCGTCGCGGTTTGAGATGTAAAAGACCTTCACGCCTTTTGAGGTGGCGTAATTTAGAAACTCAACCGCACCGGGGATTGCCTTTGCCTTGCGCATTTCGCCCCATGCGTACCAGTCTTTGAGATTGAACGGCGTCCGGCCTTTTATAGCTGCGGCCTGTGCGGGTGAATTGTCGAGCACGGTTTCGTCGACATCGACGACGATCGCCCGAGGCTTTTTCTGCTCCGCTTTTGGCAGTTTCTTAACATTCTTTTTGTCGAGATCGGCGTCGAGCTGCCAGCGGGCGAGATTAAAAGCCTGATAGGCAAGCGCCCGATACTCAGCCGCTTTCTGCATATAGAGCGTCGCTCCGGTCTGATACTCGTTATCGGCGGTGGCGGAGGCTGGCTGTGTGCCTTGCTGAGCGGTCGAAACGGTCACGAAATAAGAGGCCGAAACCGAACAAACAACCAAAATAAATGCGCAGATGCTACGTTTCATTTTCATATTTAGTATTTGAGGACTAGATTTGAATTGATTATAAATGATTTATGCGTAAAGAGCCGAAGGAAAAGCCGGAGATCGAGAAGGGAAAAAATGATCCCTGCGATAAAGCGTCGTGGAGCGAGGATCAAAAAAAGCGTGAGTATTACTATGACGATGCCCACGGTTATGAGACCTACACGCCTGACGA
The DNA here is from genome assembly GCA_031431415.1 of Acidobacteriota bacterium. Classification (GTDB taxonomy): domain Bacteria; phylum Acidobacteriota; class Blastocatellia; order Pyrinomonadales; family Pyrinomonadaceae; genus OLB17. The sequence goes on from JANPDK010000122.1 coordinate 5,714, forward strand.
TGATCAGGATGACGACTAAACTTGCCAGCGATGCATGATTGCTCTACTGCGAAAAGGGGTATAAGATTTCCACACAAATTAGAGAGACGGAGGAACGCAATGTTGGAGATCGTACAGATTCGAAAAATGTTCTTATTTTTCGCGGTATGTCTTTTACTTTTCATTACAGTCTCGGCACAAAAACCGGGCGACAAGGTCGAATACAAAGCTCAGAACTGGCCCGAGAAATGGGAAGTTGGCACGTTTGTCAAAACCTTGCCGGGTGGCACTCAAGTGCTGATCCGCGAAAAGCCTACGGAGTTTTTCCCCGACGGATCAGAACGGGCATACGCTCTTAACGAGGTCCGTCCGATCGCAAAGGCACCGGTCAATGACCCGAAAACACCACCGAACCCGCCTGACAGACCACGCGATGAAGAAAAGGGCACCGATGCCGATCAGGCCGGCGGCCCGCAGCTGAGCCAACAGGATATACTTACTTTTTTGCGAAATAGATTGGGTGTCGGTGATCCGTTTAGAAACCCGCAACGTGAGCAAGTGCTCCAGCAGCTTCGTGAAGAAATTTTGGCAAGGGGTGTTAATTTTCGTTACAGTGCTATCGGCGATTTCTCTAATCAACTGGGTAAATTTGGGGCACTGAGTAATGTTACTTATCCATTGCACGAGAATTTTGGTGCACCGGCAAAATTAAACTCCTTATTCGGCAAATGGAGTTTCGCAAAAGTTGGTGCGCCTGGAGCCCCGATGTTTGGAAATAATGGTTCGATGGTCATCAACGCCAACGGCAGTTACGTATGGAATACTGCGTCCGGCGTGATAAATGGTAAATGGCGAAAAGCGACTTCTGACGAAATGGCGGAGTCGGACAAGGGAGGCGAGGGAGTTGTCTTGCTGGCTGCAAAAAGCGGCTCCGATTGGATAGCTTACAAACGCAACGAAGAAGGTCCTCAAGGACAAGGCATTATGCTCCAGATCCTACCAAGCCATAATCTACGCGAACGCGGGACACGCTAACGCCTATTTCTTCGGCCGCTCGTTCGCTTTCAGGACACGTTTGCGCAGACGGATAGCTTTTGGCGTGACCTCGATCAGTTCGTCGTCGGCGATGAACTCGAGAGCTCGTTCGAGGGACATTTCGCGAACTTGATCCGATAATTTAGTTTTTTGTTGCATGCCCGAACGAATCATGTTGGATAATACTTGAAATCTGCGTATTGTGAGGAATCGTATACACGAAATTAGGATTTTATGCCGATTGAATCGGCATAATCATAAGTTGGGTTGCTCCGTTGTCGCGGCAATATGGAACGAGTAACAGAAGACCTCGTCGGCTTTTAATTGCGATGACGCAAAACAAGGGAGGAATATAGGGATGAAAGGAAGTTTGAATGTTGTAACAATTCTTTTTCTAATTGCACTTCCGGCGGTCAGTTATGCACAACGAAAGCCCCCTACACCGACGCTATCCAACCGGACTTACACGAACATTCGGCAGGTTGATTTCAGGAACTTTGACTATGGAAGTGGAAAGAACCTTATACGGATTCGGAGGGGAAGAGGCGGGGTAATGAGCGACATAAAGGTCATCTACGGCGATGTTACCGGAGACACAGAAGAGGAGGCCGTTGTGCTTCTGAGCGGCGTTGAACGGAGCGGCAGCTTTGGCTGGCCAGTGTCCGCGGGGCCATATGTCTACACGCTCATCAACGGCCACCCGAAGAAACTGGAAGAAGGTGACATGGAGTCGGAGAAGATTCAAGGCACCGTTGTGGAAGCGACCATCAGCCGCGCCCTCATATTTGTTAGGTTCGTGATCTCACCTAACGGCAGGGATATGGAACAAACACGAGGCCTCAGGGCATTTAGTTGGAGCGGGCTTACCTTTGAGAAAGTTGATTCTCTTCCACCAAATGGCACGGAAACGAGATATTTCTTCCGGCTCTTCAACTGTAATGACTCATGTAGCGCCTTTGTAAACGGCAATAATGTCTTTGTGAATGCTGAAGGGGGTTTTGAAACCAACTTTGGAGAAGATGGTGGCTGGATTGATATTACTGAAATACTTCAAGCTGGTAGAAACCAGATCAAGTTCACCGTGAACAATGGAAGCGGCGCTATTGCTTACGGTATTCAAGTAACTAAGAACGGTTCAATCCTCTACGAAAAGACATGCGGCCGCGCGGGCCAGGTTGGTTGCGAGAACAACCGCGTTTTTCCCAAAGGAATCGCGAGAGAATTCACTTATACGATTATAAAGTAGGAGAAGACGATGAAATGTAACTTCCTTTTGGTTTTGTTGGTTGTGTTATTGCTCTTCGTGTCAGTTCGCGCGCAAGGGGGAAGAAGACAACCTTCGAGTGCTAATTCCAAACTTATTGGCTATATCCAAAAACAGCATGTTGTGGGCACATGCGGTTGTAGGTACTACTTCAGAGATAATGCTACGCGGTCAATTTATTCGGCCGATTCTGACAATAACGCATGGATGAATATTGATGGTCGAGATGTGAAATTAAACCTTGTTAATTCTGTGTCCGTTCCAAAAGGGCGCATTCGGAAGGGACAGCGAGTTACCAGAAATTATGTCGCGTCCGGCATAAAAGTCAAAGTCGAAACAACCGCCGGAGACTACGAGGGAGAAGGCGTTCGAGGTTATACAGTCATCATCACCGTTACAAAAGGTAGTCTTGCTCAAACAGTAAAAATCGTTGGCGACTGTGAGTGCGAAGAAACCGCGGATTAAGCAGAAAACGCAGGAATGGAGGAGTAAACGACTGAGGCGCTCGCGCCCAAGCCGACAGTGCATGGGAAGGTACTTATACTTTTAATGATGCAGTGAAAGGAACCGCCGGGGTAGATTACTCGATCGTGATTTACCGAAGGAATAACAAACTGGTTGCCGATCTTGACGCCGGAGGTTGGCAGACCTCATATAGCCTTAAATGCGACACCAGGACTGAGGGTAACAATATCCGGCTTTACCTCAAAGGCTTCGGTGAAGATAATCTTAGTGGCATAGAAGCCCTTTACAAGGTGGGTTCCTTGCTTGTAACTCTGAAGAAATCGACGGTTGCAGGCAAAATCCGGGTATCAACTTATTGGGGAGCCGTCAAACCAGTATCCAAAGCTGACACTGTAAGCGGAAGAGTCTATTTCAAGCGCGAAAAATAAACTTATCGCGCGAGCATTTAAGAATCGAAATGCGCCTAACAAATCGTTGCAGGTGATCCGCGATTGGGTGTCTTTCATCAAATCTTTATTCTCTGAGGTTGCCGCGACTCGCGCGGCCACCTGAAGTCAACCGTGGGAACTCAAAACTATTTTTTGGGCCGTTCGTTTGCTTTCAAAACGCGTTTACGCAGTCGAATGGATTTCGGCGTGACCTCGATCAGTTCGTCGTCGGCGATGAATTCGAGGGCGCGTTCGAGGGACATTTCGCGTTGTGGGACGAGGCGCATGGCTTCGTCGGCGCTGGTTGTTCGCATATTCGAGAGTTTTTTCTCTTTGATCGGGTTTACGTCGAGATCGACGGCACGGGCGTTTTCGCCGACTATCATTCCTTCGTAAACTTTTACCTGCGGCTTGACGAACAGCACTCCGCGTTCTTGTAAGTTGTACAGTGCGTATGTGTTCGTCTCGCCCATTCTGTCCGAGACGAGCGATCCGGTCTGACGCGATTTCATCTCACCCTGGTGTTTGTCGAATCGCAGGAACAGCGTATTGAGCAATCCGGTTCCTTTCGTTTCCGTCAAAAACTCACCACGGAAACCGATCAGTCCACGCGAAGGAACTTCGAATTCCAATCTGACCCGACCCGACCCGTTGTTGATCATCTTGGTCATCTGGCCCTTGCGGCGGCCCATGGCTTCGGTGACGACGCCGATGAATTCTTCGGGGACGTCGATGACAACGAGCTCGATCGGTTCGAGTGTTTCGCCGGTCTTCTCGTCTTTTTTGGTGATGACCTGAGGCTTTGAAACCTGGAGTTCATAGCCTTCGCGACGCATCATTTCGATGAGGATCGCAAGCTGCAATTCACCGCGGCCTGAGACTTTGAATTGCTCAGCCGCCTCAGTTAGCTCCACGCGCAAGGCAACGTTTCCAAGCAGTTCGCGGTCGAGGCGTTCCTTGATCTGGCGTGATGTCACAAATTTACCGTCGATACCCGAGAATGGCGACGTGTTAACGCCGAAGATCATCGCGATGGTCGGTTCATCGACATTGATCACTGGTAAAGCCTTTGGATTTTCGACCGATGTTATCGTCTCGCCGATCTCGATATCGTCAAATCCGGCAAGAGCCACGATCTCGCCCGTTCCGGCATCTGTAACTGTGGCGCGTTCGAGGCCTTCGAAAACAAAAAGCTCTTTTACGCGTGTTTTTACGATAGTGCCGTCGCGTTTTGCGACTGCGACCTCTTGATTTTTCGCGATCTCGCCTGAGAAAATACGGCCGATCGCGAGGCGTCCGACGAATGGATTGTAATCGATATTTGCGACGAGCAACTGCAGTGAATCGGTGCGAAGTGCGTGAGGTGCGGGAATGCTTTCGATGATCTGGTCGAACAGCGGGATAAGATTTTTACTCTCGTCGGCAAGCTGTTTCTTTGCAACGCCGTCACGTGAGATAGAGTAAAGTACAGGGAATTCTATCTGCTGGTCGTTTGCTCCGAGATCGATAAATAGGTCGTATATCTCATCGAGAACCTCTTCGGGACGCGAATCGTGACGATCGATCTTGTTTACGAGAGCGATGCAGGGAAGTTTGAGTTCGAGAGCTTTTCGCAAAACAAAACGCGTCTGCGGCAGACAGCCTTCGGCAGCGTCAACCAGCAAAACAATGCCATCGACCATCTTCAGAACCCGCTCGACCTCGCCTCCAAAATCGGCGTGGCCCGGTGTGTCGAGAATATTAATTTTATAGTCGCCATAGCGGACGGACGTATTTTTCGCCATGATCGTGATGCCGCGTTCGCGTTCGAGGTCCATCGAATCCATCACGCGGTCAACGACTGCCTCGTTGTCTCGGTGCGTGCCCGACTGAGCAAGCATCGCATCCACAAGCGTGGTCTTGCCGTGGTCAACGTGAGCGATAATAGCGATATTGCGTATCTTTTCCGAAGTCATCATAGTCGTAATTTCCTGCCTTAAGGCAAACGGTAATAATGACTGATTCCGTAGATTAATACAAAATCATTCGGAAGATTTATAGAAACCATTCGCTACTTTGTAGTAACATGAAAAAATGCAGATCGTAAAGATAGTCTTAGGTGTGTTGGTCCTAATGGCGGGTCTCGGGAACATCCCGGGAGCATTTGGCATGGCCAATCCAAGACAGGCCGCTGGTTACCTGATATCGACCTTCTTCTTTATCATAGTCGGAGCGTGGCTTCTACACTCAGGGATTCG
>JANPDK010000123.1:0-8705 GCA_031431415.1 Acidobacteriota bacterium
CGAATTAACCTCAATTATGAAAAGTGCGGGGGTTGAGATAGATTCTCTCGATTCCGCGACCGTCAACGGTACGGCTTATCGTGAAGGGGCTCATATCATCCGCCTTTCTCAGCCTTATGGAGCATTCGCCAAGGCGCTACTCGAAAGACAAAAATATCCAGATTTGCTCGACCCTGCCGGGCATCCGATCACTCCCTATGACGTAACTGCCCATACCCTGCCCCTATTGCTTCAAACCGATGCAACGCCGTTATACTCGCCGATCAAAATCACAAACCGACGTCCCGGCATAGGAATGGGAGGCGGAATCGGTGCAGGAAAACGATGTACTGAAGACATGCCTTTCGGACTATATAAATCTGATCAAGCGGCTATGGACGAGGGCTGGTCTCGATGGATGTTCGAGCGGAAACCATACTTTTTCGCCAACGTCGGCTTGTATGAGCAATACTGCAACGCACGCTTAGTATCGATCTCGAAAATAATGGTTCGAGATAACTCTATAGGGAAACAAAAAGCTATTGTATTCCCCGACCAATCCGCCGCTCAGATTCTCAACGGCTATGCAAAAGGCTCGATGCCGGATGAGTATACGGGCGGGGTTGGGAAGGAAGGCGTTGCGAATTTGAGGAAATTTGTCGAGAACGGCGGGACGCTTGTTTTTCTAAACCGCTCGACGCAGTTTGCCATCGAGCAGTTTGACCTGCCGATCAAAGACGTCACACGCGGACTCAACCGCAAGGATTTCTACATCCCCGGATCGATCCTCCGCACCGAACTCGACCTAACCTCGTCGATCGCCAAAGGAATGCCAAAAGAGTCGATCGCATGGTTCGAAAATTCGCCCGCGTTCGAGATCATCACGGCTCCGCCGCCACCCCCAGGCGTCGACGCCGCCGAAATGAAACGCCCGACCGACATCAGCGACGTAGCAAGCATCCGAGTCATCGCCCGCTACCCAAGCGACCCAAAACAGATCCTCCTCTCCGGCTGGGCCCTCGGCGCTGAAAAAATAGCAGGCAAAGCGGCTCTCGTTGAAGTAACCATCGGCAAAGGCAAGATCGTATTGTTTGGTTTTAGGCCGCAGTATCGGGGTCAATCGCTGGCAACGTTTCCGTTGTTGTTCAATGCGATAAGTCAGTAGGAGTTTTTGCCACGAATTACACGAATAGCACGAATGGGCAGTCCCCACTTTTACCGACTTTGCTTCAACCAAAAAGCATGGTAAAAACGATTTGTTTTATTCGTGTCATTAGTGTAATTCGTGGCAAGAAATTCTTATGGAAGAAGGAATTTTATATAAAGATCTCTCGTATAAGATTGTGGGACTCGCGATGCAGGTGCATACGGAGCTGGGCTTTGGGTTCCTTGAGAAAGTCTATGAAAATTCTCTCATGGTCTTGTTTGAGGAGAACGGGATCAAGGCCGTACAGCAGTCCCCGATTCTTGTTCCATTCCACGGAAAGATCGTTGGAGAGTATGTCGCTGATATTGTTGTTGAGGATTCCGTTATTCTCGAACTAAAAGCTCAAGATAGAATTGCCGAAATCCACAAGGCTCAAACACTGAACTACTTGAAGGCAACGAACTACAGGCTTGCCCTTCTCATCAACTTTGGAAAGTACCGATTAGAGTACGAACGCCTCGTCTTGTAAACTCTTTCATTCGTGCCATTCGTGTAATTCGTGGCAAAAAATTCTTAATGAAGGAAGACATACAAGAAACCCGCCTCGACAATGGCCTTACAATTCTCACCGACCGGATGCCCGGGGTTCGTAGTGCTACTCTCGGATTCTTTTTTCGCGTTGGTTCGCGGCACGAGCCGCGTGAACTAAACGGCATCTCGCATTTTATTGAACATACCGTTTTTAAGGGCACGGCTCGGAGGACGGCGTTCGATATCGCAATTGAGCAGGATCGTCTCGGCGGAAATCTCGATGCTTTTACGGCCCACGAGGAAACCGGTTTTGCGATAAAGGTCATTGATGACCAACTGCCGCGAGCCTTTGATCTGATCGCGGATATGCTGGTAAATCCGCGATTCGACGAGAGTGATCTGGAATCGGAACAACGCGTGATCATCGAGGAGATGAAGATGATCGAGGACTCGCCGGAGGAATATCTGGGCGAGATATTTAGCGAGGCGTTTTTTGGTGAGACTCATCCGTTAGGAATCTCGATTGCGGGAACTCCGGAGACGGTTAGGAGTTTTAACCACGAAATTACGCGAAGTTATCATGAACGGGCTTTCAACGCAGCGAATCTGGTGATCGCGGCGGCGGGGAATGTCGATCACTCTCAAATCGTCGAACTCGCAAACGAAGCGTTGTTTTCAACGCAGAGTACGCAGAGTAACGAAGTTTCAGAAATCTCTGCGATCTCAGCGGCCTCTGCGTTAAATGATCCTCCTGAGATGGCGGCTCCTATTGTTATCAAGCAACGTGCTGATCTCGAACAGGCACATCTGGTGATCGCGACTCCATTTATCTCCGCCACCGACGACCGGCGTTACGCGGCCGATCTGCTGGCGAACATCATTGGCGGCGGGACGTCGAGCCGGTTGTGGCAGAAGGTGCGTGAGGAACGCGGGCTGGCGTACAACGTTGGGGCTTCGGCGTCGATGTATCAGGACTGCGGTGTGTTCTCGATCTTTGCGGGCAGCTCGCCCGAGCAGACGCGCGAGATCGTCGAACTCAGCATCGCCGAGATGCGAGCCGTCGTCGTCAATGGCGTGACGAAAGACGAACTTGAACTCGCCAAACAGCAATCCCGCGCATCGATCCTGCTCTCGCTCGAAGATTCCGCCTCCCGAGCCGCCGCACTTGCTCAATCCGAAATGGTTTACGGCAGACAGATCGCGGTCGAAGAAACTTTGGCGAACATCGAAGCGGTCACAATCGATGATATTGCCGACATTTCTGAAGAGTTTTTTACCACAGAAAAAATTGCTTTTGCAGCAATCGGTGACCTTGCGGAAACCGCTATCAGCAGAGACGATCTAAGAATTTAGCCACGAATACACGAATGTCTCGAATCAAGACCTGTCCTATTCGTGCATTCGTGGCTAAAAATCTTTCGGATTAACAATATGAACCTCAAACGATTATTCCTCTACACCCTGATCGGCTCGGTTGCGGTCAGCGCACTTATCGGGATCGGCGTGATCTTGTTTGGCAATTTTGGCGAGTTTGAGGTGCGTGTGCTGATGACGACGCTGACGGTCACGGTGACGAGCATTCTGGGCTTGGCGTGCGGTGCCTATATAGAGACTGGACGCGGGAGGACTTTGCCAATTGTCGGGATTTTTCTCTCGATCGTCTCGGCGATAATGCTGTTCTTTGTTATTTGGGATGTGCTCGACGAATCGACGATCTTTATCAAATCCGTAGTAACAACGAGCCTGCTCGCGGCCGCTTGCTCGCACCTTTCACTGCTCTCGATCGCCCGGCTCGACAAACGCTTCGCCTGGTCACGCATCGCCGCCTTTATCTGCGTCGGCTTGCTCTCGGCGATCATGCTGTTCATCCTTTGGGTCGAACCCGAATCCACAAGCGACGTCATCTCCCGCGTGATCGGCGTGCTGTCGATACTGATCGCGGCAGTGACGGTGATCACGCCGGTGTTTCACAAGCTTAGTGCCGGTGAGGACGACGTTGCTGCGATCGACGCTGAGATTGCCGCCCTGCGTGAAAAGCTCGCTGAACTACAGACGCGACGGTCCGCATTGTCCGACAAATAGTCGCTAACGGCTACGGCATGTATCCTCTATCCGCAGCCGCACGAGCCTTTGCGTTGGCATTCGGCTTCTTTACATCGATCGATTCGCTGATGAATTCATAATCGCCGATCCCGGAGACGAACAATTCTTCACCTATCACCTTTCCCATGCCAGGCTTATCGTCAGTACGCCCGTCGTATTTCGGCACGCGAATGATCACCGCGAAGGGCTTGCCGTTCGCCAGACGCCATTCGAGCTTTACCTTGCTTTCATTGAAATCGAGTCCAACATTTACGATCGGAGTAGATTCGTCAGTACCTTTCTTTTCGGCATTGATAAATGTCGCCTCTGCCGCTGAATAAATGCGGACCTGATAGCCGCCCGGCCCTTGACAGACCTTGGCACCGTCCTGGCCTTCGCCGCCTCTGAGAACTTTACACCCGGCTCCCATGCTCGTATAGACGGATGTGAATTTCGGCTTCTTCTGCGCAGATACAGCCGTCGCAAGGGCGAAGATCGATATGGCAATTGCGATAATTTTAGTCGTTTTCATTTGCTTCTCCTTTAGTATGCATACGGGATCGGATCCTCAACTCCCGCAACTTCAAAGCCTCTAAGCCTTAACGCGCACGAATCGCAGGTACCGCACGCGGCTGATTCGGCACGATAGCATGACCATGTAAGATGGAGCGGAGCGTAGAGTTCGATCCCTTTTTTTACTATGTCAGCCTTTGACAAGTCAATGATCGGCGTTCGGATCTCGATGTGCGTGTCCGGTTTTGTGCCTGTGTCGATGGTGCGTTGAAACGCCGCGTAAAATTCCGGCCGGCAATCGGGATAGCCGCTGGAGTCCTCCGCAACCGCTCCAATATAGATCGCCGTCGCTCCGATCACCTCCGCCCAGCTCACCGCGATCGCCAGCATATTTGCATTGCGAAACGGAACGTAGCTCGTTGGCACATCTTTCGATTCCAGATCGGCCTCTGTGACTTTTATTTTCTCATCGGTCAAAGACGAACCGCCTATCTTCGCGAGGTGTTCGATAGAGATATCTAGGCGTTTCTCTACGGCGTAGTGGTCGGCAACGTCATTAAACGCCTTCCGCTCGCGAGTCTCGGTGCGTTGGCCGTACGAGATATGGAGGAAGGCGAGTTCGTCGTTCTCAGCACTAGCCATCGCAGCCGTGACGCAGCTATCAATACCGCCCGAGACCAATATGATTGCGGATTGGGGTTTTCGCATTACGGATCGATTTCTCATTCTCAATTTGAAGGTGCTAGTGATGTTTTACGGCACCGTTAGTCAAAACACGTCACAAAAAACGGTCGCCCGGTGTCTTAAGGTTAGCTGATTCAAAACTAAATCGGAGATGTGCAAAATGACAACGTCAAAAAGTCTATCGACCGCTATAGCGATTTTTATCTTAACGTTTGTCCTTGTTTTTATCACCCAAGCTCAAGACAAATCGACGAATCTCGACAATAGCTTTACAGCAGAACTGAATGTTTTCCGCGCGAAAAGCCTCATTCCTGGCTTTGGAGTTTCAATTGTCAACGAAAAAGGGGTTCTATATTCAAAGGGATTCGGAGTGTCCGATGCCAAGGCGAACAAAGCTTTCACACCGCTCACAATTAACTGGGTCGCGTCAATCTCTAAAACCTTTGTAGCCCTCGCCGTCATGAAATTGGTTGAGCAGGGAAAACTTAGTTTAGATGACCCGATAAACTCAATTTTACCCTATAAAATCATCAATCCGTATCACCCCGATACTCCAATCACGGTTAGGCATTTAGTTACACATACTTCTTCTATTACCGACGAGTTCTCGCCTTACACGGTTGGCGAAGCTGATGTCGTTTTAGAGAATTATGCAGATTCAACCACAGTACCCGATTACATCCAGCCAAACGTGGATTGGCATAAAATGAGCAAAAAAATCTCACTGGATGAAAATATCCGAAGGTTTACACAGCCAGCCGCCAAATGGTATAGCCTTGACACATTTCTGAAATCGGAACCTGGAACACATTTTCAGTATTCAAATTTAGCGTCTTCAATTGCCGCTCGAATCGTTGAGGAAAAATCGGGAATGTCGTTTATTGAGTTCACTAAAAAATACATTTTCAAGCCGCTAAAGATGAAAAATACAGCCTGGAATTTTGCGGAGCTTAATCCCGACCTCGTTTCAAAAATATATGTACAAAACGAAGAAAAGAACGCGACCGGCGTGGCTGAATATCCGCAGTATTATATGACGGGCTATCCGGTCAGCAGCCTCAAAACCAATATTACCGATTTGGGAAAATATGTCACTGAAATGATAAAAGGTTACAACGGAAAGGGTAAATTATTAAATAAAAAAACCTATCAGATATTGTTTGAACCACAGTTAAACGCCAAACACTTACCAACGATTGATTTAACTTCGATTCCTAAAAATGAAGATATGTCGGTTTTCTGGTCCATCACAAATGAAGGTGAATATTTCCATTTAGGCGGAAATTTAGGGACTTATTCTTTTATTAAGTTCAACCCGAAAACCCGAACAGGCTCATTGGCTATTTCCAACTTACGCGATGATAGTTTTGGCGCTGTTCAAGAAATTGTTTATAAATACGAAAAAAAATATGCTAAATAAAATGAATGCTTCGGGCAAAATTCTTCAAACACCGTGAACATCTGCCCCCCAAATATACTTATGAAGTTGCAGATTTAGGCGAACTTTTAGACTACTTCGGGAAATAGTTTCAGCAATCTCGGCGAGGTTTTCAAAACCGAAAACAGGCGAGATCAGCACCTCTTTTGTACGGCTAACAAGGTCGTATTTTGTAATTGTCTCTTTCGCAAATTCCCAATCCGCCATGTCGGCGATGACAAATTTTACTTCATCTTTGTCGGCACGCAGACGTTCAAGATTTGGCCAGTGGTTCCGCTCGGCTTCGCCCGATGCGGGGCATTTTACGTCGAGGATGATCTTCGCACGTTCATCGACCTCTTCGGTAGAGACAAATCCGCCGGTCTCGATCAGGACTTCGTAATCGCGTTCGCAAAGCTCTGTGATAAAAGGAAATACATTTTTCTGCGCAAGCGGCTCGCCGCCCGTGACTTCGACGAGATTGCAGCCGAATTCGTCGAGCTTTTCAAACATCTCGTCAAAACCGATCTTCTCGCCGCCGTAAAAAGTATATTCGCTGTCGCACCAGACGCAACGCATCGGACAGCCCGTGAGACGCACAATCGAGCACGGCCGCCCCGTGTGCGACGACTCGCCCTGGATCGAGAGAAATATTTCTGTAATACGCAGATCCATAAGACTTTTGCCACGAATAACACGAATGGCACGAATAATCGTTCATTATTCCTGAGATAGAACGGTTAATCAACGAAAGCTAAGATACCGCCTTTCTAATTCGTGTTATTCGTGCAATTCGTGGCTAAAACAGTCCGAACCAACTGAATAGATTCAAGACCTCACCGAGCCCGAACGAGGCAAGATTGGCGATAACGATCGCGATGAAACACCTGATCCAATCCGACGATCCGAGCATATCCTTTCCTCGAAACGCCAGCCAAAACAGAAAACATTCGCCGAGCGGAGCAAAAGTTTCGGCAACCGCCAGATACAAAGCTCGCGATTGTTCAAGAAAGATCGCAGGCAGAACAAGAATGACTATCGGATAAGTGCAGGCCGTTAGCCACACGCCGCACCAAAGCTTTTGTTTGAACGAGATCTTTGGCGACAGCCCAAGGAGCAAAATCGGCGTCTCGATCAGGATCGTTAGAAGATAGCCGAACGGCAGAAAGTACCAGAGCTGCGAGATGGGCAGGTTCTGGGTTCGGACAAAATCGATTTCATCGAAAAGGAGCATCACAACATCTTTATCAGGAACGGAAACTCGGCCAGCACATGTGCAATCGCAAACGCAAAATACACGTCACGCGTCGTCGTGTAATCAACCGTGAATCCAACCCACAAAGCTACGACCAAAACGACGCTGACCGCGATCGCTCCGGCGACCAGTTTTGGAAAACCCCCTCTTCCAGAGAATAGCGGGATTTCGCCGAGTTTCCACGGAATCGCTTTCCGATCCACCAACGGTATTAGCAAGATCCAAACGAAATAGTGAATTGATTCGAGAAACACGTGCATTGCAACAAGTAGATGACTCGAAATGCCGGGCAATATCTGGCTTCCGGCGTGCTGATTGATTCTCCAGAAGAGGTTCGTTTCTTCCGAGAGATTTGGCTGACCGGACAACGCAAACCATAGCAAAAGCAGAAACACCGGTATCGATACGAGGCAGAAATGGTATGCCCGCAACCACTCCGGACGCGTTCGGCGAATCTGGCGGTCGAGAAACCACATCGCAACGAAAGGATGAATATAGACTAGTGCCAGGCTCCAATACTGCGGAGCGAGCCAGATAAAAGCAGCGACAAAAAACGCGACGGGAAACGCCCACGCCCAATCGCCCTTTGGCCGCTGTTTGCCTCGAAGATAAAACAACGCCGCGATCCAGAGGACGAATGCTGTGTTCCAAATTGCCGCAGACGTTGCCCAACTATATTCGCTCCAAAGCCAATTTCCGCTGCCGAAAAAAAACAATAAATATGTAAAAGTCAAAACAATTACGCCGCCAATTCCGACCGAATAAAACAAACGCGATTTGCCCCAACGAAGCGGCATTCGCGCCGCAAAATAACGAAATTCAAACCAATTATGCACGCCCGCGAAAAGAAAAATCGTAACAATCGAAGCCCAAATCGGAAACGCGCCAATCAAAATCGCCGCAAAAATGCAAAACGTCAAAAATCCCGCCGCGAAAACTTGCGCCGAACTGATTTCAAATCTGTTTTGACTTATTTCCTGCATTGAAATTACGGTTTATTCTTCGGTTTTGGTTTTTTCTTCAACTTTGTCGGGAACTTGCAATTCGATTACATTTCCGGTGTCGGAAACTTTGACTTTTATTTTGCCTGTGGCTTG
>JANPDK010000124.1:0-9045 GCA_031431415.1 Acidobacteriota bacterium
GGGCGTAACGTCCAGCGTTGACATCGCTCCGGCTCAATTGCACGTCAACCTCGAAGACGAAGTCGTTCGCGGGGCGATTGTCCTTCACGAAGGCAAAATGATGTGGCCCGCCCCGGCTCCGCCGACACCTGAAGCACCGCCGGAGCCCGGCGTTCCGAGCAAAAGCAGTGCCGCAGTAGCAGCCGCAAGCTCTAAAAAATCCGGCGGACACGGCCATGACGAAGGCACCGGAGCCAGCCCATGGTTGCTTGGCGGCGTAGCTCTCATTTTGTTCGGAATTGGCTTCGTTGTACCGCCAAAGCCCGAGAACGTCGGAAGCGATTTCCTGGGCCATCTAACAGTGTTTTTGCTCGCGTGCTTCGTCGGTTATCAGGTCGTCTGGAACGTCAAACCCGCCCTCCATACGCCCCTAATGAGCGTCACCAACGCCATCAGCGGCATCATCCTCGTCGGCGGCATGCTCCAACTCGGCGGCACAGACATGAACCTAACAACGGTTTTGGGTGCAGTAGCTGTATTAATAGCTGCGATAAACATCGCCGGTGGATTTTTGGTGACGAATAGGATGTTGGCGATGTTTAGGAAGTAGAGTTGTGTTTTTATGAAAGCAAGTGAAATGCCATTAAACCGATTTCTTGCCCAGACTGATACTCAGTTCATGGTCCCCGTGTATCAGCGAAACTATGATTGGAGCCTTACGCATTGCAAGCAACTTCTGACGGATATTAATCGAGTTGGCGGGAACGATGATGAGTCTTCACATTTCGTGGGAAGCATCGTTTACATTCACGACGACGTTTACTCGGCCTCTGGCATACGAGAACTTTCAATCATTGACGGGCAACAACGTCTGACAACGATAACGCTTATTTATATCGCGCTCCTCCTCCTTGCTAAGAACAATAATGATCCCGCCCTTGAGAGCCGAATCCAGGAAACGTATTTAATAAACAAGCATGCGCAACAAGACGAAAAGCTTAAGCTCCGACCCATTGAACAGAATGATCGAGCTCTGAAGTTCCTCCTTCGAAACGACCCAGATGACTCGTTTGATGGTTACTCCAAGCTAATTGATAACTTCAACTACTTCAAAGGACAGATTTCAGAGGAAAACAAGGAGAATGTTCTCAAAGGACTTAACAAACTGACTTTTGTTGAGATTTCATTAGAGCGAGGGAAAGATGACCCACAAAAAATATTCGAAAGCCTTAACTCTACGGGGCTGGAACTCAGCCAGTCGGATCTAATTCGCAATTACATCTTGATGGGTTTGAAGCACGACGACCAGTCGAAAATGTATGAGAACTATTGGCGTCATATTGAAATAAATGCATCCCAACAGGAACCAAAGGCCAATAGGGTTTCGGATTTCATACGGGATTTTCTAACACTTAAAAACAGTGTGATTCCGAACAAGGGACGAGTATATGCGGAGTTCAAAGAGAAATATCAAATCAATACCGTCCAAGACCTTGAAAACCTGCTTTCTGAGATAAAGAAATACTCGATTCTATATAATCGGCTAATCAATCCGGAAAATGAGCCGGATCGGGAGATTCGACGACAATTGCGGTATATAAATCGTCTTGAAATTACCGTTGCCTACCCGTTTCTTTTGGAAGTGTTGAATGACTACTCAAACAGTACGATTACTAAGGCATCCCTCATCGAAATCTTAGAAACCATACAGTCGTTTGCTTGGCGTCGCTTCGTTATTGGACTGCCTACTCACGGACTCAACAAGATATTCATGAGACTCTATGACGACGTTAGGCCCGATGATTATCTCCTCTCTTTCCAACAATCACTGATTCGAAAAACCTCAACTCAACGCTTTCCACGCGACAAGGAGGTAATTGAGGCTCTCAAGACAAAGGACGTTTATGGAATCCAAACAAAAAATCGAACCTACCTTTTTGATCGGCTAGAAAACTTTGAGAACAACGAGATTGTCCAGATTGATAACCCAGAGATCACTGTGGAGCATATATTCCCTCAGAATCCAGACCCGAAATGGAAAGTGGTTCTAGGGGAGGATCAGTACGCCTCCATAAAAGAAAAGTATTTGAATACGGTGGCTAACCTGACCCTTTCGGGTAACAACGGGAAGCTTGGAAACAGATATTTTACGGACAAACGTGACATGAACGAAGATGGGAAGGAACAGGGGTATAAGTTCAGTCGCCTCTGGTTGAATAAACATCTGTCGAGCTTGGAAAAATGGGACGTCGAGGAACTCGAAAAGAGATTCGACCTAATTTCTCAGAGATTTCTGGCGATCTGGCGTCTTCCTGATATCGAGATCGGGGATGAAACGTTCGAATACGAGGAAACGAACATATTCGATGCGGACGAGCCGACCTTCAAAAAGCTGGAATATGCGATCTTTTTTGATCAGAAACTAGAAACGACTCAGGTTACAGATCTATTCGGGCGAGTACTTAGCTCATTGTTCGACCTTAACCCTGAGGCTTTTTTCTCTCACGATATTCCGAGAAAGCTGGGTTTAACCACGAATCCCTCCGAATGTAGTTCCGCTCTAGCCCTAAACGATACGTATTTCGTTGAAAAGCAATTGGACTCAAAGACAAAATTCGAACGTCTCAGACATGTTCTTACAGCTTTAGATTTGACGGATGAGCTGTTCATCAAGTATGCAGAGGAACGTCCTTCGTAGTAGGACCTAGATGGTCGCGATTGCTTGTATAGGATGTTTATGATCTATCGCGATTACATCACCGTTGAAGAAAACAAACGTGGTGGGAAACCTTGTATTCGCGGACTTAGAATCACTGTTGCCGAGGTTCTGGACTACATGGCTTCGGAAATGACTGAGGATGAGATTCTTGAGGATTTTCCTGATTTGACCTTGAATGATTTGAAAGCCTGTATCGCTTTCGCTGCGGATCGTGAACGCCGACTGATGACCGTACCGGTTGTACGAAACTAAATGCAACAAAGCTTAATCACAATCGCCTACATCGCCGCGAGTGCGTTGTTTATTTTGAGCCTCGGCGGACTGTCGCGGCAGGAGACTGCTCGTCGCGGGAATCTTTACGGCATTTTGGGAATGCTGATCGCTCTGGTCGCGACCGGTGCGGCAATGAATGTCGGGGGGTTGCCGGTGCTCGCGGCGGCGCTTGTTCCGGGGCTGGTCATCGGGGCGATCCTCGCGAGCCGGGTGCAGATGACTTCGATGCCGGAGCTGGTGGCGATCTTGCACAGTTTTGTCGGCCTCGCGGCGGTATTGGTCGGGTTTGCGACGTATCTTGGTCCGGAGAAGACGATGACGGCCGCCGAACGGAACCTACATACGGTCGAGATCTTTATCGGCGTTTGTATCGGTGCGGTGACATTTACAGGCTCGGTGATCGCGTTCTTAAAACTACGCGGTTCGCTAAGTGGTAAACCACTTCTGTTGCCCGGCAGGCATGTGATCAATCTGATCATGCTGTTTGTGACCATCGGCCTAGGCATCGCGTTTTTTATCTCGCCCGATCACGCGACCGGACAATGGCCGCTGATCGTGGCAACGATCGTCACAGGAATTCTCGGCGTCCATTTCATCATGGCGATCGGCGGTGCGGATATGCCGGTGGTTGTTTCGATGCTCAACAGCTATTCCGGCTGGGCGGCGGCGGCGGCGGGATTTATGTTGGGGAACGACTTGCTGATCATAACCGGTGCACTGGTTGGTTCGAGCGGTGCGATCCTCAGTCAGATCATGTGCAAAGGCATGAACCGCTCGTTCGTGAGCGTGATGCTTGGTGGATTCGGTACGGAAAGCGGAACCTCTGCAGCCAAGACAGGCGAGCCGCAGGGCGAAGTTCATTCCGTCGATGCGAGCGGAGCGTCCGAGCTTTTGCTTGACGCGAAAAAGATCATCATCATTCCCGGCTACGGCCTTGCGGTCGCTCAGGCTCAGCATTCCCTGGCTGAGGTTTGCAAGATCCTGAAAGAGAAAGGCGTTGACGTCAAATTCGCCATTCATCCCGTCGCCGGACGCCTGCCCGGCCACATGAACGTACTGCTCGCCGAGGCAAATATCCCGTACGACATCGTTTTCGAGATGGAAGAGGTCAACGACGATTTCCCCTCGACCGACGTCGCCTGGGTCATCGGAGCCAACGACATCGTCAACCCCTCCGCCATGGACGACCCCGGCTCACCCATCGCAGGCATGCCCGTCCTCCACGTCTGGAACGCCCGCCACTGCATCGTCATGAAACGCGGCATGGCAAGCGGCTACGCCGGCGTCGATAACCCGTTGTTCTACAAAGACAATACGCTGATGCTGTTTGGCGATGCTAAGAAGGTGGTGGATGAGATATTGGGTGTGATGCGAGGTTGACTATGGTGTTAGACTGATTATATGGAAACGAAGGTATCAGAAGAGGGTCAAGTTGTATTACCGGCATCAATGCGTCGGCGCTTGGGTATAAAATCAGGTGACAACTTAAACGTTGACGTATTGAATGGCGGTATTTTGCTTTCCCTGCCTCAAAGAGCTAAAAAGTCGCAAAAAGCCCGCATTGTCACCGATCCATTGACAGGACTGCCTGTAATTGATGTCGGGGAAGATTCTCCAATTCTGACCAGCGAAATGGTTCGTGAGATGCTTGCCGATTTCCCATGAGATATCTCCTTGATGTCAATGCACTCATCGCCCTCGGCATTACCCGGCATGAATTTCGGGATCGTGTACGCAACTGGATAGCATCACTCTCGACGGACGGCACTCCCGAACTTGCGACTTGCTCGATCACCGAACTCGGTTTTGTGCGAATCGTGGCTCAGATCGCGGTATATGACGTTACCCTTGAGCAGGCTAAAACCCAACTTTCTCTGGTGAAAGCCTCCGAAACCTACGATTTTAGATTTCTGGTTGACGATAATGACGTTTCTAAACTTCCAGCTTGGGTAAAATCACCTAAACAAACAACCGACGGTCATCTGGCGGGGTTGGCTAATGCAAATGGCTGTATTTTAGCGACCCTTGATGAAAAAATTTCGGGAGCATTTTTGATTCCTGAATGAATCGGGAGTGATACGCATATGAGCAAAGGAAAGGTTGTACTGAGGGCTCTAATCTTCGCAACAATAGGTCTGGCCTTGCAGGTCGGAGTAATGCTGTTGATTGGATTTCGCGGTGGCCCGGCTGAATACGACTGGACGATTTCTGCGGCTTTGGGATTGTACATCGGTTCCGCTCTTACGTCTTTTCTTGCCGCTGGATGGCTCATAAACCCAAAGTTCTCGAAATCAGGCTCGATTGCCTTAGGTTGTTTGGTTGCTTGGGTTTCACTCGTACTTGAAGGCCTTGCCGGTTCATCGTCTCAATTCCTTCCGCGTATCTCTGAACACTTAGCGGCTCTCAACTACATTTTCAAGCCAATGTTCTGGTTGCTTTTCGTCGGAACAATTCCGAGTTTGATTCTCGGCGGAATCTTCGGGAATACCACCTGGAGTCGGGCGCACGCAAAGCTGCCTTAATCGACTCACAGATCCATCAGAGCCAACCTCTCCACAACCTTCCCCTTCTCCAGATGCTCCACAACGATCTCCGCCGCGTCTTCGGGTTGGACTTGGCCGTACATTGTGCCGTCGGGGTAGACCATGACGGCGGTGCCGATGGAGCAGAAGCCGATCGAGTGGCATTCGGTTAGGACGACCTCGCCGAGCGGATTGCGGCCTTTTGATTCCTTGCCCTGGCGAAGGCCTTTTTCGGTAAGAATCCGGTCAAATTCGGCCATTACTTCCTGTCCGCCGACAGCCGAGCAGGATTTGCCTGTGCAGACGAACACCTGCCGTTTGATCGGAGCCTTAAGCATCGGGGCGAGTTTTTCTAGTTCTCTGCGGTCGGTGACGAATTTGGGCTTGACCATATTAATAGGCTATCAGAAAAGAGTTTTGCCCGCGAATAACGCGAATAGGCACGAATAAAGACGAAGGCAATAGCCTGTTTTATTTGTTTTATTCGCGTTATTCGCGGGCAAAATCTTCTTGAATAAATCCCCACCTTGCCAACGGCGAATATGTTAGAATTTCACCGACGAAACGTCTCGTATTACAATGGCAGTCGGCATAATCATCCACATCACGGTCGGGACCGAAAAGCGTACCGAATTTTTCTCTCAGGAACGTATTCGCATCGGTTCTGACGAGACGGCCGATCTGCAGATATACACGCCGGATTCGAATGACAGTGGAATATGGTTTGAGCTTGAGAGTACCGACGGAACTTACCGGATTGTTGAGTTTGCCGAGAATCTAAAGCTGCAGATCAACCAAAGCCCGATCCGCCGCTACATCGCCGTCACGGATGGCGATGTGATCGAGGTTCCCGAATCCGAGATCGCCTTTGCCTTCTTCTCGCTCGAAACGAAATCGTCGCTCATCCGCACCAACCGCGAACAGCCGCACATCTCGCGTTTTATCGAGGAAGCCGCTCTGGAATCTGCGAGCACCGGCAAGCGTGATGACGCTAAGGCATTTCTTCGCGAATTCGTTCGCGAGCTTTCCCGAGAGATCTCGTGGACGACAAAGCTGATCACTTTGGTTCTCGTCGTCGCTTTTATCACCGGTGTTCTCTATATCGGTTTCGCCGTCAACACCGAGCTTCGCCAGAGCCGCAAACAGTCCGAACAGCAAAGTGCGATCATCAGCAAGCTCGAAGAAAAGCTCGGCCAGACCAGTGATCAGATCGGCGAACTCGACAAGACCAACAAAGACCTGATGAAACAGGTCTCACTGGCGCAGAATCTGCGTGTCGACTACGGCGGTGGGGTTGCTTTGATCGTTGGCGTATATGATCTGGTCGATAAACGCAGCGGCAAGGTCCTGAGATATGCCGATCCACAATCTTTCCGGCCAAATCCATACGAGCCGACTCAATCGGAAGATCCATCCCGTCCCGCGATGCCGCCGCAGATTGGTTTGACGACAGAGGGCAATGGTTCGACGGTTGAGTATGATTTTATCGGCACCGGCTTTCACGTCGGCGGCGGTTACATCGTGACCAATCGCCATGTCGTGCAGCCATGGGAAGAGGATGACCAAGTTAAGCAAATGATGTCCGCGGCCAATGGCCGGGCACGTTTGAAACGACTGGTGCTCTACTTCCCTAATCTCGCACAGCCATTTCCATTAAAAGTGCGTCAACTAGGCGGCCGCGAAGACGTTGCCGTCGGCACGATCGATCCTGCGATGCTTCCGGCTGACTTCCCCACGATACCGCTCGATACCGATCTGATCTCCGCCGCGATCGGCAAAACGGTGGTCACGATGGGCTACCCGAGCGGCCCCGATCGCCTGCTTGCGATGGTGGATGATAACGAGGCGAAATCGATCAACCAGCGTTTCGGCAATTCAAGAACAAACCTGATCAACTTCCTCGCGCAATCTCAAAAGATCGTTCCGCTACTCACGCAGGGCTTCATCACCGACCTCGACGCCAACCGCATCGTCCACGACGCCAAAACAGCCGAAGGCGGCTCCGGTGCACCGCTATTCGGTCAAGGCGGCAAGGTGATCGGGATAAATTTTGGAGTTTTCACCGAGAATACCGCCGCCAACATGGCCGTGCCGGTGAAATTTGCCCTCGATCTTCTGAAGAAAGCAGGTTGGCAATCGCCCGAGGAAATACAGAAAAAATCCGATTCGCAGACTCAGGTTGCAGCGAACGAGACAAACTCTAACTCAGTTCCACAGTCGAAGCAGTAATCCGCTCGCGATCCTTCTCACCGAGTTCTCCTATCTTTAACATTAGATAGTCAGAAATCTCTTTGTGCGTGCGAAGCCGATCGCCCTTCTCATAAAACCCTGTTAGATCGATCGGCTCGCCGAACCAAATGCGAACCTTTTCGCCGCCGGTCCAGTTGCCGAGGATCTGTTTGGGAAGGTCATTGCCGAGACCGGCGATGAAGACCGGTATGACCTGTGGTTTTGCTGCGTAGATCACTTTGCCGATGCCGGGCTGGGCGGGCAGAAGATCGTATGTGCCGCCAGTTAGATTTCGTTTGCCTTCGGGATGAAAGCCGATCACGTTCTGATGGCGAGCACTGCAAATCTCGACTAGGCGACGCATCGAGTATTTGTCGAATTCCCTTTTGCGGACTTCGCCATCTTCGCGAAAGAAAGGCGGATACATCGACATCCAGCCCATCACAAAATTGACAAACCAACCGACGGGATTGTCGTAGAAGAATTTGCCGCGAACCGGAAAATAAAGCTCCATCAGCCGCTTTGTCCGGCGGAACAGCACGCTCGAGACCGTGTACATGTCGAAGAACGAGCGGTGGTTGGCGACGAGGATCAGCGGCCTGTTCGCGTCCGTGTTCTCGACATTCTCGATGCCGAAAACGTTCATCAGATTATACGTCGCGAGATAGATCCAAAGGCTGCCGATGTTGCGCTGGCAAAAAGACATCAGACGTTTCCAACGTCCGAGATTCATCCGGTGCGTCAGGCGAAACGCCATCCGCTCGGTTGCTGTCAGAACGCTGATCTCCTCAGGCGTTGGCACCAACACACCAAATCGGTCTCGCGGGGCGATAGCCTCAACTGCCTTAATTTCGAGATCAGCCATTGTGCTATTCGATTCCGAAATACTTCGCCTCCGGATGGTGAACGATAATGGCTGAGGTGGATTGCTCAGGCTCGAGCATGAACTCTTCGGTAAGCTCGACATCGATGCGCTGAGGCTGGAGCAGTTCGAAAAGCTTGGTCTGATCCTCAATATTCGGGCACGCCGGATAGCCAAAGCTAAATCGCGAGCCTTGATAGCCCTGATGAAACAGCTTTGCGAGTTCTGGCGAATCATTTCCAGCGATGCCGAGTTCTTCCCTTATTCGCTTGTGCCACATCTCGGCAAGTGCTTCCGCAGACTCAACAGAGAGACCGTGGAAAAGCAGATAGTCGGTGTAATTGTCCGATTTGAACAGCTTTGCCGAATGCTCGCTCGCCTTGCGGCCCATCGTGACGAGCTGAAACGCGACGACGTCGACGCCGGACCGCAGGCTGCCAGCCTGCGAGTCTTGGGTTTCC
>JANPDK010000125.1:0-43126 GCA_031431415.1 Acidobacteriota bacterium
AAATGCAGGATCGTCGGAGGACTCAAAACGCGGACTGTGTCGAAATTTTCTTCTCGGCATCCACTTTTGGCGTCAGTCTTATGTCAGGACGGAGACGCATTATCCGCCCGAATGTCGTGTGGGGACATTACTGGTGTCAAAAATCGTAACAAGGATATTGAACCATTCATCCAGCCAATTGTAAACAATCGAGAGCTTTGACACTGCATCAGATTTGCTTTACATATAATGCAGCAACTCAAGTGAACCCAAATTTTACAACCGCATACATCGGGCTCGGCTCAAATCTCGGCGACCGGGCCGGCAATCTTTTGCTGGCCGTCAGGTGCATGCTTGAGGCGAGCTTTGAGGTCGTGCGGTTGTCGTCGATATATGAGACCGAGCCGGTCGGGCTCGATACGGACCTGATGTTTTTGAACATGGCGGCTGAGGTTCGCGTTTCGAATATCAGCCATACCCAAATGATGGCGCGGCTTCTGCGGATCGAGTATTTGCTTGGACGTGGCGATAAAACCATCAAAAAGCCGCGCACCGTCGATCTCGATATTCTTTTTTTTGGTGGGATCGTTGTTGAAAGCGAATTCTTGACACTGCCTCATCCGCGACTGCATCTGCGCAATTTTGTTTTAGTGCCTCTCAATGAGATCGCCCCGGCATTGTTCCATCCGGTTCTTGATATGGAGATCGCCGATATCCTCGCCGATGTCAACGACATTTCCGAAGTAAAACGCTGGGATCCAAACTCGAATGTTGCTGCTGCCGTTGCAGAAGCCCTCACGGAGTAAGGGCATCCTACCCGACCACGAATCTTGAACGAAAAGAGATGCCTCTTTCGCCAATAATGCGCTAGACTTACAGCGAGATGCCCTTACTTCGTGCGGGCTT
The DNA here is from genome assembly GCA_031431415.1 of Acidobacteriota bacterium. GTDB lineage: Bacteria > Acidobacteriota > Blastocatellia > Pyrinomonadales > Pyrinomonadaceae > OLB17. The sequence goes on from JANPDK010000125.1 coordinate 886, forward strand.
CTGCAATATTTATGGCATATCTGCAACCTGACAAAGAGGGCAAGGTTTACCTTCCGGCGATCCGTGCTGCGAAAGAAAAAGGTGAAAAACTTGTCTGCCTGACCGCCTACGATTACCCGACTGCACGCATCGTGGATGAGGCCGGCGTTGATATGATCCTCGTCGGTGACAGCATCGGCAATGTCATTCACGGCTACGGCAACACCATTCCCGTGTCGATCGAAGAGATCTTGTCCGCCTGCATCGCCGTCAAACGCGGCACCGAGCGGGCGATGGTCGTCGCGGATATGCCATTTGGCACATACCACATAAGCGAGAACGAGAGCGTCAAGAATGCTCTGCGGCTAATGAAGTACGGCGGGGCCGAGGCCGTAAAGCTCGAAGGAGGCGGTAACCGTGCTCCTCTGGTAAAACGACTGGTAAGTGAGGAAATTCCGGTTGTAGCGCACATCGGTTTGACGCCTCAATCCGTCTATAAAATGGGCGGCTACCGTGTCCAGGGTCGCACCGCCGAGCAGGCAAAGTTACTCCTCGAAGACGCCAAGATGCTCGAGGACGCAGGCGCATTTGCCATCGTCCTCGAACTCGTCCCACGTGAACTGGCGGCAATGATTACCGAAGAACTCTCGATCTCAACCATCGGCATCGGTGCCGGCGTGGAATGTGATATCCAAGTTCTCGTACTCCATGACCTGATAGGGATGACCTTCGGTCGACAACCACGGTTCGTTCGACAATACGCAAATCTAAGACAGGTCATGACCGAAGCGATCCAAACATGGACGCAGGACGTAAAGACCGGTGCGTATCCGAACGATCAGGAATCGTATGGGCTAACCGAAGAAACTAAGAAGGAAATGGGCGCTAAAGGATAGCTTTCGTCAGATGGAGATCATCAACCGCCGTCAACGAATGTTCTCGATCTCGCGTAGATTACGACGCGAGGCTAAGACAGTTGCGTTTGTGCCAACCATGGGAGTGTTACACGCCGGCCATCTGAAGCTTGTTGAAGAGGCAAGGCAGCGGTGCGATATTTTGATCGTTTCGATCTTTGTTAATCCTACTCAGTTCAACGACAAGAGCGATCTCGAAAAATATCCTCGCGATCTTACCGCAGATGCGGCGATGTTGACGGAGTATGATGTTGATTACATTTTCGCGCCAGACGCTGACGAGATATACCCCGCCGGGTTTTCTACCTACGTCGATGTCGAGGGCGTGACCTCGACACTCGAGGGCGAATCGCGTCCAGGCCATTTTCGCGGCGTAGCGACGGTCGTGACGATACTTTTCAACACTGTGCGTCCCGATCTGGCTTTTTTGGGACAAAAGGACGCTCAGCAGGTCGCAGTCATAAAACGGCTAACGCACGACCTCGGCTTTGAGACGGAGATCGTCGTCGTCCCGACTGTCCGCGAAGAATCGGGCCTGGCAATGTCTTCCAGGAATGCTTTGCTCTCGCCCGAAGAACGCGAAAAGGCTGCCGTCATCATCGAATCCCTTCGCGAGGCCAAGCTCGCCTTCAAAAAAGGTGAACGAAATGCCGCAGATCTTGCTCAAATCGTCAAAAACCGCATCGCAACTGAGCCTCTCGCAAAACTCGACTACGTTGGCATCGTCGATCGCGATTCGCTGCAAACTATTGATAAACTTGGAGATGAAGAGACGCTTATCGCCATCGCCGTCTATTTTGGCTCGGTTCGGTTGATCGATAACGTGATACTCAATAGAAAGCAGTAATGTGGTCTCAAACTTGCATCTAATCCATAAGTGAGACGCAGCCTATGCCGCTTCTCACAAAATTATGAACACGCTAAAGGGTTTCATTACAATTTTTGCTCTCACGCTGACGCTATCAGTCGCTGCGTTTTCGCAGACGGTCTTGACGTCGCTCGACGGCGCTCGCGTGGATCTTGAGTCACAGAAAGGCAAGGTCGTTGTCATCGCAGTCGGCGCCGCATGGCTGCCGCTTTCAAGCAAGCAGGTTGATGTCACAAATGCATTGGCTAAGAAATATGCGGGTAAGGATGTGGTCTTTTACTTTGTAACGACCGATTCGACCAACGCAACGTCAAAAAACTTTGCAAGCGACGCCGATGTCCACAAATTTGCGACGGACAAGAAACTCTCGATGACAGTCTTGCGCGATTCGGATGGTGCGGTGATGATCCGCAAATATCAGGTCGAGCAGGTTCCGTCGTTTGTCATTCTCGACAAACAAGGCCACTCGTCGGTCGAGCCTTTCGGCGGCATCGACCCGAAATACGACCTCACGGGCCCGATCTCAAAGTTGATCGATAAGCTGCTTTAATTCAAAATTGCGGAAGCCCGCACGGAGTAAGGGCATGGTTCACCTAGGTGAGATCATGCCCTTACTCCTTGCGGGCTTCTGCAACTAATCGGTAAACCAAACTCACCGGCAACCCCACCACATTCCAGTAATCGCCCTCGATCCCTTCGATGAACAGAGCCGCCTGAGCTTGTACTGCGTACGCACCGGCCTTATCGAGCGGATCACCGCATTCAGCTAAAAAATTGATTTCAGCTTCGTTCATTGGCGCAAATTTTACTCGCGTTGATTGAAGATCGCTTTTCACATCGCCGTTATGCACGACAGCAACGCCCGTTAGAACTTCGTGCCAATGTCCGGATAGCAAAGTTAACATCCGCCGTGCATCGTCGAGGTCAACCGGCTTGCCGATGATCTGGCCATTAATGACAACAGTCGTGTCGGCGCCGAGAACGAACTCGCCGGGATACTGGTCCGCAACGGCCGAGGCCTTTTCGCGAGCCAGCCTGGCAACGTAGTCTTCGGGCGACTCGCTGTCGTGCTCAGTTTCGTCAATATCCGCAACGTGTTTTGTAAAATCCCAGCCGACCGCCGTTAGTATCTCGGCCCGACGCGGGCTGCCTGAGGCGAGTATTAATTTTGGCAGTTCGATCATAAATGACGGCGTTTTCGCATTTCGGTGTTTGTCGTCTAAAATGATAGTTGATTGACGGCTAATGGCAAATGGAGCGAGTTTTTGGCACGATCCCGGCGGTTTTGAGCGGCTTAGGCGTGAATGATAGTGCGACCGAGGCAGTAGTTTTTGTCGCGTGGCGGCAGACGGCTGGCGAGATGCTCAGCGAACGCACTTCGGCCGTCGAGTTCTTCGAAAACCGACTCGTCATCGCGGTCGAAGACCGGACGTGGCAGCGACATCTCGAAGAGCTCGCTCCGCAAATGCTCGCCCAACTTAATGGCAAGCTCGGCCAGGGAACGGTCAAATTCATCGAGTTCCGTATCGCACCGGCGCCATTGGCAGATGCAAAGAGCAAGCGGGCGAGAAATGTGAAAGTCGCAGACCTGAGAGCCCCGATCTCGCCGAAGCTGATAAACGCGGCAAACGAGATCGCCGACAAGTCGCTTCGCGAAAGCTTTCTTAACGCTGCGGCGGCCTATCTTGATAAGACCTAGAACGCAAAACTTTGAACTTTGAACCTTTAACTTTTAACTCAGTAGCCCAGTATGGACGTTAGACAAGTAGCAAAACTCGCGCATCTCGAGATCACGGACGAGGAAGTCGCCCTGTACACACCGCAGATGGCGAATATCGTCAAATACGTCGAGCAGCTAAATGCGCTCGATATCGGCGACATCGAACCAATGCTCGGCGGCCTCACGACCGAGGGCAAAGCGACAAATTCGATCCGCGAAGACATCGCCGGCGAATCGTTCGCCCAAAAGGACGCGCTCAAAGAAGCTCCGTCCGGCGTCGCTGGACATTTTCAGGTGCCAAAGGTTTTATGATGTTGGCGGTTCGCAGTTGGCGGTTGGCGGTCATGCTGCGGCTCGGCGTGCTTTGCTGCCTGCTGCCGACGGCCTACTGCCAACTGGCATGCAGCGTTCCAAATCTTGAATTACCTGAGTGCACTGAGGCACGCAATGCGGCGAAGCAGGTCTACTCGTTCCATTTTGGTAACGACATGCGAGCTTCGGCTGAGAATTTAAAAATGCGGGAGCGTTTTTTGACGCCGCGATATTACTCAGCTTTGTCATCTGCGGGTGAAAGCTCTTACGACCAATTTACGATGACGCAGGAGTTTCCAAAAACGTTTAAGATCGGTCAATGTAAGGCCGACTCGGTGACGAACGTTGACCTCCAGGTTCAGCTTTACTGGCGTGACGATCAAAAGACGGTTCAGCAAGAGGTCGTCGCGAATATGGTAAAGGAAAACGACAAGTGGCTGCTCGACGGCGTCGGCTCTAAGAAACGCTGAATCTTGTTGCAGAAGCCCCGCACGAAGTAAGGGCTGACCTGCGAGATCCGAATCATTGATGTTCCTATGTCCATTGTCTCAGAAATTGAAAAAACCCTAGAAAATGCCGAACAACTTAACGGCGAACTCAACTCGTTTCTCTCGATCGAGCGCGAACGCTCGGTCTCGCGTGCACAGTTACTCGACTCGGCAGATGATACTGGGCCGTTGAAGGGCCTCGCCATTGCGGTCAAAGATAACATCTGCACAAAAAGTATGCGCACTTCGTGCGGCTCGCGCATTCTGGGCAATTACAAAGCTCAATACGACGCCACCGCGATCTCGCGGTTGAACGATGCCGGTGCGATCGTTGTTGGGAAGACGAACATGGACGAGTTCGCGATGGGTTCGTCAAATGAATCTTCCGCCTTCGGCCCGGCGAAAAATCCTTGGGACGTGACGCGTGTTCCCGGCGGCAGCTCGGGCGGCTCGGCGGTTGCGGTTGCGTCGGGCGTTGTCCGAGCGGCTTTGGGAAGCGAAACCGGCGGGTCGGTTCGTCAGCCGGCGTCTTTGTGCGGCATTGTCGGATTTAAGCCAACGTACGGACGCATCTCGCGTTATGGCCTAGTCGCGTTTGCGTCGTCGCTAGATAACATCGGTATTTTTGGACAGACATCGCGGGATGTGGCGGATGTCCTTGGTGTGATCGCCGGACGCGATCCGCTCGATTCGACCTCGGCTGATGTGCCGGTGCCCGATTACGCCGCGACGCTTGACGACGACATCGCGGGCAAGACAATCGGCATTCCACGCGCATTGCTCGGCGAAGGACTTGACGAGGATGTGCGAGATTCAGTTCTCGCCGCTATCGACAATTTCAAAAACCTCGGTGCCAAGACTGTAGATGTCGAGCTTCCGTATGCCAAATACGGCATCGCAGTTTACTACATCATCGCGACCGCCGAGGCGTCATCAAATCTCGCTCGATACGACGGCGTGCGTTACGGCTTTCGTGCCGAAGATTCGCCTGAATTGCGGCAGATGTACTTCAAGACCCGCGAAGAAGGCTTCGGCCCCGAGGTCAAACGCCGCATCATGCTTGGCACCTATGTACTTTCGAGCGGCTACTACGACGCCTACTATTCAAAGGCTCAAAAAGTACGTGCTCTCGTCAAACGCGATTACGAGACCGCATTTACAAAATGCGATGCGATACTAACGCCGACCTCGCCAACTACGGCATTCAAGATCGGCGAAAAGAGTGACGACCCGATAGCGATGTATCTGAGTGATATATACACGGTCTCAGCGAATCTGGCGGGCGTTCCTGCGGTCAGCGTTCCATGCGGATTGTCGTCCGACGGATTACCAATCGGTGTCCAGCTCGTCGGTAACTTCTGGTCCGAATCAACGCTCCTAAACCTAACCCACAAATACGAAACCGCCCATCCATTGAATGCGCGGCCGTCGGTTTTTGCTGATTAGATCCTTCTACTGAGCAAGCCTCAGCGGTGATATTTCCCGGTTTTGCGGGATCATCGGCATCGCCGGGTTGGGGAGTATGTTCTGCCAACGGGTGTTGTCTTCTAATAGTCGTTCGATGTCGGCGACGGGGAGCGGCTTTGAGAAAAGATAGCCCTGGCCGTATTCGCAGCCCAAAATTCTGAGCTGGTGGAACTGGTGAATGCTCTCGATACCCTCGGCGACCACTTTCAGATTCAAGGCCTTAGCAAGGGCGATGACCGTTCGAACGATCTCGCCATTCTCGGTATTTTCCTCCATCGCACTGACGAACGAGCGGTCAACCTTGAGCAGATCGATCGGGAAACGGTGCAGATAGCTGAGGCTGGAGTAACCCGTTCCGAAGTCATCGATCGAAATACGCACGCCCGTTTCCTTGATCTGTTTGAGCATCAGGATAGCGGTTTCAGCGTTATCCATGACGGCGCTCTCTGTGAGTTCGAGTTTTAGGCTCGCAGCGTCGATGCCGGTTTCGGCGATGACGGTTTTGATCTGTTCGACCAGAGCCGGATGTCCAAAGTGTTTCCCGGAGAGGTTGACTGCTACACTCAGCGGCCTGTCGCTACCGGATTTTTGCTGCCATTTTACGATCTGCGAACACGCGCTGTGCAATATCTGCACGGTCATCGGGATTATCAGGCCTGTGCTCTCGCTGATCGGGATAAATTCGTTTGGCGGGACGAGTCCTCGCTGCGGGTGATTCCACCGCACCAACGCCTCAAATCCCTCGAGCGTCGCCGTATCGAGAGCGATGATCGGCTGATAGTACAGCTCAAATTCGTTTCGCTCGATCGCAAACCGCAGATCTGTCTCTAGTTGCAGACGCGTCACCGCACGGATGTGCATCTTTTGGTCAAAGATGACGTAATTTTCCTCGTTATCCTTAGCGTAATACATTGCTATATCGGCATCGCGAAGGATGTCTTCGGCCTCAGGATATTTTGAATTGCCGTATGCGATACCGATCTTTGCGCTTGTAAAGACCTGTCGACCGTCGAGCGTGTATGGTTCGGCGAGGCGTTTGGCGAGGCGGTCGGCAAATGCTGTAGCTTCCTCTTTGCTGAGCAGATCGGCGAGGATGATGCCAAATTTATCACCGCTAAAGCGGCCGACCATGTCTTCCTCGCGGATCATTCCCTGGAGCCGCTTGGCGACATTTTTGATAAGACGGTCACCGAGTGAATGCCCAAGACTATCATTGATCGTCTTAAAGTTCTTTAGATCGAGAAACAGGACGGCGAAATTGCTTTCACTATTCTCGCGGCTGGCGTTGAGCAGATCCTTTAGAGTGTCAATAAAGTAATTCCGGTTCGGCAGTTCCGTCAAAGCGTCGTGGAATGCGGCATGACGAAAATTCTCATGGCTTTCCTGCAAAGCCTCGCCGCTGCGTTCGAGCTCGGCAACGTAATGCTGTAGCTCGTTAACGTGTTCCTCGGCCTGCTCGGCGCGCTCGCGCTCGGCGTGCTTTGCCTTTTCGACGGTCTTCTTAACGTCTTCGACAAAGTGTCGGAACGTCAGATAGATCACGCCAAAAAAGCCTACAACGGCGGCGAGCAGATACATGTTCATGTATTCGATCGACAACGCCTTGACTGTAATGCCAGCTACAACTGCTCCTGTCAAATAAATGATCACGGCGTTAAAGCAGTTCTCTGTCCAGACAGTCCAAAATGTCTGTTCTTTTTTCAATGAAGAGTAAAGGGCGACGAAGATGGAATTCACCAGGAACAGCGATAACGTCATCAGGGCGAGGAGCCAGACAAAGCTTGTAAACTCACCCCGCTCTAGAATGATTTGAGTTGACCCAAAAACCAGCAAAACTGCTTTTGCGGCGACAAAAACGGAGATAGCCGCAAAGTAAACGTTAACAATGATCGTTTTGGGCTTGATCGGCAAGCCCTGACGAAGTAGGCTGAGCGATGCGATGGTCATTTCGACTACCGCTATGAGTAACGCAATATGACCGCCATACTTGAGCATGGCGAGTATTATCAATCCATCCGAGATCGTTAAATGAATGTTGACGCGAGGCAGCTGAATCCGTAGATAGCAACTGCAAAAAATGGTAAGAACGGCGAGCGTTAACACGCCGGTGTCGATCTGATCGGCCGTAGTGCCCGCTATCGCCCACACAACGGCCGCTATAGCGAACGGCGTGAGCAGAGCGACAAAAAGGTTTGTGAGTGATTCCTTCGACAACATTAAAAATGGGGAAACGAGCGGGAAAACGGCGGGCGTCGGGTGACGGGTAATCTGCCGGACATAGCCCGGCATAAATAATTATGCGTTAAACTTTGTTTTTTTACAACAAAAACTTTTACCTGATCAGCTGTTCTTTTTCCGATGCAATTTTAGCCCGTCGACCGGGTGTTCAAAGCAAAAAAATGTGAAAGCATTGCTGCTCCCACACTCTTTTACAAAATCACCTCTCGTGAGCTAGTCCCTCACACGCTCTATAAGTATATTTTGGCGTACTCATTAACCTCAACAAAACCTGCTTTCCGGTAGAGGGAACCGAAGAGCACATGGTCTGCATCCACGAATGCGCTGACGATCTGTGATCCCGATCCGAGTTGCCGACTCAGGCTGGCCATGCATCGAGTGCTATAGCGTTTACCGCGCTCTTTCGGATTGACCCACAGGCCTTCCATATAGATCGCCTCGGGCGTGACGGACATTATATCGGATTTGAATATCAGTTCGCGGCCCTGCATCCAGACCCAAACCCGGCCTCGGTCGACACGCGTGGCACAGCGCATTCGAAAGCCGTCCGCGTCAACGGCCAAAGGGTCGATCCCGGTTTCCGCATGTACCATTTCAGCGTGGGCCGAAACTATCTGCTCGAGCTCATCGCGCGTTGCGATGCGCAATTCATTGACGGTCTCAACATCATCGGCTATCGGCCCGCCGGAACGGATCAGGCGGTGGTGAGACACCTTCGGCATCGGGGTGCCCCCGCGAAAGTAGGGCCAGAATTTAACTAGCTCTTCCTCTTGAGCAAAGAGCATCCGGACGTCAGGAGATTCCCGAGCGCATTTTGCGAATGCTGTTATAGCTTCGTCGGACGAGGCTTCGAATAGAAGGTTCTTGCCGATCATTGCCACACCGGCGAGATCTCCATTTTCGTCGCGATAGCCGTAGAAAGCTCCGCGGTGCTGCGGACTCACGACACCGTGGTCGTGTATCCACCCTGCGAGGATCACGGTGTTGACCGGACGACGTGATAAAAAGTCTAGTGCTTGCTGTCGGTCGGCTTCCGCAAGTGGCTCAGCATTGGGTTCCATTTTTTTTAAGTCCAGAGCCGGGGACGCGGCGGACCCTGTGTTCGTGTGGATATTCATTTGCACTCACCTAACCGTCGGCACACAGGGCCGCAGGGTTTGAATCGGTTAGTGGGGGCCGATCACGCTGTACTGATCTGAATTTGAAGACCGATCTAAGTGGGGTAAGCCGAGCGAGAATCGCGTTAACGCGATTCCCGCTCGGGATTGAGGTTGACGGTCAATGCATATTCGGCCCATTATCCCCTGCGATCAGGGGGCTGCTGCTGCCGAATGTGGTGTCGCTGACCATAATTCCGTCGGCGATTAGTCGGCTGTCGCTGACCATTATTCCATCGCTGACCATTATGCCGTCGCTGACCATGATGCCGCTGCCAAAGGTTTGATTGTAAGCGAACAGTGATGATCCGCTGCCGATAGCACCGCCATCGCTGACCATTATGCCATCGCTCACCATTATGCCGTCGCTGACCATGATACCGTCGCTGACCATAATGCCGTCGCTGACCATGATGCCGTCACCAACCAGAATGCCTAATGCGTACATTCCCTGATACTCGGTGATGAGTTCCGTTCCGCGTCCCCAACCGATGCCAAGAATTATGCCCGTAGACCATCCAAAACTATGACCCGCGATGGTCGAAGATGGCGTCGGGGCTGCACCCGCAGTAAGCATTGGCGTTCCCGGTTGCGGATTCTCTCCCATGTCCTGACGGATACGGAGAGCAAGACGCACAGCACCTTCAGCATTGAGCTCGCCGGCCCCCTGTTCCAGATAATTGGCTCCGATGATCGGCTGTGCCGTATACATTAGGATCATCTTGATCATGTTCGGCGTCAATTTCGGATTCGCCTGCTTCAATAACGCCGCTGTTCCCGCGACTATGGGGGTTGCCATTGATGTGCCGGAGAGGTACATCATTGTCAGTTCGTCACTACTCGAACCGGTCGGATACACTCCCAATTCAGGATGACTCGCGAGCAACTGGCTGTCGCGGCCTGTCGCCGAGATCAATCTGTTGCCCGGTGCGACGAGATCGGGTTTGATAAGGTGATCGTAAGTTCGCACGCCCGTCGTCGCATTCGTCGAGAATGAGCGAGTTGGCCCACGCGAACTGAATGTAGCGATCCCATCATCATTACGCGCGTCGGTGCCAAATGTATTGGTCGCACCTACCGTGATTACCGATGGCTCGTTGCCCGGTGAGTGAATAGCGCCGTACAACTTCTGTCCGGCGGCGTTCTTGCCGTTGTTACCGGCGGCGGCGACCACGACGATGCCTGCATCGACGAGCCTGCGGGCGGCGCGGCATAGAGGATCATTGCGCCATGTATCGACCGCCGGCGTTCCAAGGCTCATATTGACGACCTTGATGTTATATTGGTTTCGGTTGTTGTAGATCCATTCCAATCCCTGAAGCAATCCGGCCGAGGTGCCGGTTCCGCTCGATCCAAGTACGCGAACATTGATCAAATTCACATTCGGCGCCATGCTTCGGTATTGGAGCAGCTCGTTCGTGTTGCCCTTGCCGCCGCCGATAAGGCCCGCAACGTGTGAACCGTGGCCAAATGGATCGCGGGAGGTCGTCGAGTTCGTGGCATTCGCCGTAAAGTCAACATGCCTGACCACGCGGTCACCAACCACTGTATCTACAAACGACCGATGGCCTTCGTAAACGCCCGAGTCGACTACTGCTACGCCTATGCCGGCTCCGTCAAGCTGATAATTGGTCGTGACCGGGATGCCCAAAGCGTTCAAAACTGTTCTGGATTGATTCCGCACCAGTGAAATACCCGTGGTCTCCTCGATGTGGCCGAGCAGCTGCACCTGCGTGTCGAGCGAAAGATGCTTTGCACTCTGAACAGCCGCAACTTCCTCTGCCACACGGATCGGCAGGTCAATGACCAGCATATCCAGTGCCTCGATGCGATCGGCGATCAAAACGCCATTTCGCCTGAGAACGTTGAGCAGCTGTGGATTGTCGATATCATCCGACTGGAGAATAACCTTGACGGTCCTATTCTGGTCGGCACCAGCTACGAGTGCTCTTAGATCAGGGGAAAGTTTGTCGCCTACAAACGAATCGTCTTCGTCATTCGCGATCTCGATCTTCTCAAATCGTGATCTCAGACGTTTGTCACCTGCGATCTGACGTTCAAATGTCTCGGTGTTCGTTGCACTTAGGATCTGGATCTTGCCCTGGGAAAGAGCTTTATATAGACTCGTCGAAACCTTTGCCCCGAGCACCGGTGTCTCGGACGAAAAACTCGCGATGTCGTCGAGATAGATCGCCGTCGTATTCTTATTAGCCTCGATATAGGCGAGGATGCCCTTCAGAGCCTTATCGAATGCTGCTTCGTCTTTAGCCAACGAAAAGATTGCATTCCAGTTGACCCGGTAAAGGCGTTTGCCGCCCGCGGTGTTGAGCCGGGCCGCAACTGATTGAAGCACCAACTCGCGAGCATAACCACTGTTGTCGATCAACACTGCGTTCCGTCCCGCGTTCGCCGACAAGACCTTGGTTATGGCAGCAGCTTTTTGACCGTAGCTCTTGCTAATGTCATTTGTTGCTCCAACCTCTATAAGATATGCAGCGGATGACGAACTAGCGGCTGGGGCTGCTGATGTCGCCGTCGACACAACCGTCCTGTCCGCCTCCTGGCCAAAAGCCAGGGTCGAGAAAAGTAACGTCCAGGCCATCAGCCCGGCGGTTACTTTTATCAGTCTTTTGTTTCTCATATCGTGCTCCTTGAGAGTCTTCGTGAAATTCGTGGCCTATGCCCCGCGGTCTCTATGGCAACGAGCGTGCCACAAGGCAAAAATACCGTTTCGCCCTTATGTTTATTGGATCGGAGGAAAATAGGCTGATATCGGGCAGGTAAAGGCCGACGTACTTTCGGTCAATCTGACCGGTCAGTTTCTGTCAGGATGATCGAAAAAAGGGCGATGCCGTTTGTTTCCGGCATCGCCCTAAATTTTTAGCTCTCAAGCGAGACTATTTCATTATCCCGACCTGCGTTAACGCATACGCATAGTCAAACGCGACTTCTTTTAACCGGTCGTATCGTCCCGACGAACCGCCATGCCCGGCGCCCATATTTGTCTTGAGCAAAATGACGTTCTTGTCGGTTTTCACCTCACGTAATTTCGCCGCCCACTTGGCACCTTCCCAATACGGGACCTGACTGTCGTTGAGCGAGACCTCGATGAGCATATTTGGATACTTCTGAGCTTTCACATTCTCATACGGCGAATACGTGACCATGTAATCCCACGCCTTTTTCTCGTTCGGATTGCCCCATTCGATCCACTCGCCGGTTGTGAGCGGCAAGGTTTCGTCGAGCATGGTGTTCATCACATCGACAAATGGCACCTGCGCGATCGCTGCTTTGAAGGTATCGGGCGAGAGATTGACCACGACACCCATTAGCAACCCGCCGGCGCTGCCGCCCTGAATGACAAGTCGATCTGACGAGGTGTACTTGTTCGCCACAAGCCATTTTGCCGAATCGACAAAGTCGGTGAACGTATTCATCTTCTTGAACATACGTCCATCCTGCCGCCATTTCTCGCCGAGCTCGCTGCCACCCCGAATGTGGGCGATGGCGTAGATCATTCCCCGATCAACGAGCGAGAGCCGAGCGGTCGAAAAATTCGGCGTCATCGACGCGCCATACGAACCGTAGGCATAGAGCAGCATCGGCGATTTACCATCGAGCTTTGTGCCCTTCTTCATGATGATCGAAACAGGAACTTTTACACCGTCACGAGCAACGGCCCAGACGCGTGTTGTCTCGTAATTGTTCTTATCATGGCCGCTCGGGATCTCCTGCTGCTTCACCATTTCGCTCTGACGCGATTGGAGGTTGAATTCGTAGGTCGAATTCGGCGTGATCATCGACGAATAGTTGTACCGAACATACGGAGTATCATATTCCGGATTGCCCGTCAGGCCCATCGTGTAAACGCTCTCCTCGGTCGGTATACGCATATCGGCTCGGCGGGTCTTGCGATCCATCACGCGGATATATTCGAGTCCCTTCTCAAGCTCTGAGACAACCGCGTAATCTTTGAAAAAGCTAATGCCGTCAATCTTCACGGCCGGATTGTGCGGAATAAAATCTTTCCAGTTCGCTTCGGACGGATCGCTGGCCGGAGCTCGAACCACTTTGGAGTTTTCGGCGTCCTTGTTGGTGACGATGTAGAATTCGCCCATATCAAAGGTCGCGGAATATTCATGATCTTCCTTACGTGGAGCAATCACTTTCCACTCGCCGAGCGGCGTGTTAGACGATAAATAGCGATATTCACTCATCGTCGCCGCTCCGGATTGGATAAACATCATCTTTTTATCCCGCGAACGCCCGATGCCACTATTGAAGAGCACATCTTTCTCTTCAAACAGCAGCGTGTCCGCACTGGTCGTCCCGACAGCGTGGCGAAATATCTTGTCGCTGCGTTTCGAGACTTCGTCTTCCTGTCCGTAGAAGAAGAATTTGCCATCCGACGACCATTCGGTCGATGTGACCCGCTCGATCTTGGTTGGGAGGATCTTGCCCGTTCTTAAGTCTTTGAACTGGAGCGTATACTGCCGATACCCCGTCGTATCCGTACCGAATGCGAGCATGGTCCCATCGTCACTGATCTCAAATGCACCGACGGCAAAGTACTTAAATCCCTTTGCCATCTCGTTCACATCGAGCAGAACTTCAGGATTGGCTCCATCCTTCGCTTTACTGCGAAGGTACGTTGCGTACTGCTTTCCTTCCTCAGTTTTATTGAAATACCAATATTCGCCGATCCTCGTCGGCACACTCAGGTCGGTCTGCTTGATGCGGCCGAGCATTTCCTTATAGAGCGAGTCGGCGAAAGGCTGATGCTTGCCCATAAAGCCTTCGGTATACTTATTCTCAGCAGTCAGATAGTCGATGACGGCCGGGTCCTTGTCCTTATTGCGGTCACGCATCCACGCGTAGTTATCCGTGATCTCATAACCATGGATCTTCAAAACCTTGGGAACTTTCTTTGCGACGGGTGGTTTCATATCTTGTGCGACGATCACGACCTTGCCGATCACGATGATGATGAATAAAAAGGCGATTGATATCAATCCTTTCATACTGCTATCTCCTTACGACGTTAAAAATCTCTTACTAGTACGCCATATTCTAACGAGTTGTTTCGTACAAACAAAAAGGCCCCGTAGCAACGGAGCCTTTTTGTTTGCTTACTTTGAGTTAGTGTTCGTCGAAGATCTCCTCTTCGCCGGCAGGCCGTGCTGCCGGAGCAGCTCGCCCTACACCGAGGTTGTCATAGTGCAGGATCGCGTTAAAGAGTAGCGAAAAACTGCCGTGCGTCTGATGCCGCCACATCGGGTTGTTGGCAAACATCACAACGTGGCCCTTGCCGACCGGGACGTCGACGACTGCGGCCTTATTTGCCAGATCGGCGCCGCCCGAGAGCATTCCGCTGAGAAGGAGGTCGCGTTCTGCAGCGAATCTCAGGATCACACGCGGCTGGGATGCCGCCGGCGGCTGTGGCTGTTGCGGCCCGACACCTCCGGGGCCCCCAGCACCGGGTGCCGCAGGTTCCATCGGTTTGCGGCCCTGAACGACGTCAGGATCCGTCAACGTACCGCGCCCTGTTGGACGAGTCGCTCCGCCAGCCCCGGCTCCGGGAAAACCTCCGCCACCACCGCCGCCGCCGCCGCCAAAACCACCTCCGCCAACCTGCAGCAGCGGCGACTGGTTAAAGTAGACGGCGAGTGTCTCATCATAGCCATACGCGATCGGGCTGCGCCGATCGGTAAATGTCGTATTTATTACCGAACCGCGTGCCTGCAACGTCGTAGATGGCTGTATCGAAACGCCATTGACCATTCCAAAATCGATCGGTAACGAAGCATTGTCCGCCACCGTGACAAACAAACCGCCGCCCTCGATGAACTGCTGCAGATTAGCCACGCCGGTAATGCCCATACCGCCGCGAATATCGTCGGTCTGATCGGGCGACAGGCCCATATTCGGCGTCAACGCACTCGCTTTCCACGGTATCGGCGGCTCGGTGTCGCTGAACTTCGCCGTGCCGCGAACAAGGCTTTGAGCGTTCGTCCGTATCGGCCCGAGAATGATCACATCCCATTTCGAACGCAGATTCGGCGTGCGACCTAACACCTGATCCGAGATGTAATCGTACGGAATGCCGAGGCGGTCGAGTTCGATACGGTACCAACCTTCGTCCTGTGTGTTAAGCCACGTGTGAACCAAGGCGATACGCGGCGTCGAAACGGCGTGGTTCGCGACATCAGGGACCTTATCGACTGCCGTCGCCGTCAAGCCAAGTTCGGTTGCCTCTTTCGCAACCTTGGCGGCTGTATCGGCCGGATTCCCTTCTGCCTTGATGATGTATGAACCGGCGTTGAAACTCTTATCACCGACTTTGAATGCGGCTTCGGCGGCTGAGAATTTTACATCCTTAAGGCGGTACCTGAGCTGTGCGTTCGCACTCTCGGCGTTGTGATTTACGACCCAACCTGCGGCTCCGGCTCCATCAACTTTACCGGCCACCTTCGCCGGGCCATTGGTAATGGCCATCGCGGCACCGAGGATCTTCTCGTCCTTCACACGTATCGTCTTCACGTTACGCAGCGGCCCGAGTGTCCAGCCCGTGTCATCGTACGGACGCGGGTCGTTGACATTGTAATATTGCGTGTCGAGCAGCATATCGGCCATACGCGAGTACGGCTGATCCATGCGAATAACATAGCTGCCCGCACCGAATTTGCCTTCCTTGGTATCGGCTTCGGCACTAAGTTTGTGAATCTCCACGCCCTGCATCTTGAGCAGATTGACGAGATCAGCGGCCTCGTTCGGACGCGTATCGCTCGCTGGTAGCACATACGCCGCAGGGCCTTCTGTGGTGGCCTTCGCAACTGAACGCTTGCTCTTTAGATAGAAGTTGTTGAGAAACTTGTCCTTGTTATTCGCGACATGATTCATCGCCAGCAAGATCGCGCTCTGCTGAAGATTGACGTTGTTGCGAAGCGACCATTTCACACGAGCGGTCGGCGGATTTGGCCGGAACCAATCGCGGTTCGCCTGTGCCCCGACAACGCGGTCCTGTGTGTCCGCACCGCCATTGCCAAACGTCTCATAAAAACGCCCGATCGAATTGTGGCCGTTTGCAACATAAAACATATAGTTCGGAGCCCAACCGTCATAAAATCCATGCGTCCAAACGCCGGGCACGCCGCGCTTGGTCATCTCCTCGATCTCGTGATACGCCAGGTCCTGCCATTCGCTGACCACGATTGGGTCGAGCCACGCGTTGTAGGGCCCCGTTCCCGTCGAAACATACAAGAACGGCACCGACTCGTGCAGATCGTGCAGAACCGTCGGGTGAAAATCTAGAAATGTAGACATCTGATTTCGCGTCAAAGCCAGAGCCATTCCCATCGAGTCGCGGTTGTTGTCATGAGCGACGTATTTGCCCCAATAGATCAGTCCCGGAACGCGTTTGCCTTCGTTCGCTTTGCGGTAGTTGTAAAGATCGACCATCGTATCGCGCCCGTCGACCTCGAGCGTTGGTGTGATCATCACGATCACATTTTTGCGGATCTCCTGGATGAACGGCGTTTCCTCGACGGCGATTCGATACGCGAGTTCCATCAACATCTCGGGCGAACCGGTCTCGGTCGAATGGATCGAACCCGAAGCCCAATAAATGGCCTTTCCCTCGGCGATCAGGGCCTTGGCGATCTCGTCATTAATTGTTCGCGGATCGCTGAGCTTGCCGAGTATCTCTTTGTAACGATTGAGCTTAGCGAGCGAGGCTTCGTCACCGACCACGACCGTAAGCTGCTCTCTTCCTTGTTCGCTTTTCTCCGGAGCGACAAAAGTCTTGACCCGCGGTGTTGCTTTTTCAAGCTCACGATAATAGCGATGTTGGTCTTTCGTGTATGTAAGTTTGTTCGGCGTGCCGACCGGATAACCGATGACTTTCTCCGGCGAAGGCACTTTTGCCGACGCAGGCAGATGATCGACCAATTCGGTCAAGAACTGTTTGTCGGTCGTATTATCGATGATCGATTTTGTGTACTCGGCATTCATCGGCTGGGCGGTCGCGGGTGCCTTCGGCGTGTCTTTATCGACAGCCGTTTGTTTCACCTGCGGCCCTTGGGCAATGATGACCGAGCAAAGTATGGGAACCAAAAGATAAGAAACAAGACGCTTCATGGTCGATTCTCCTTGAGAAAGCCTTAAAAGGCGTTTTACGTAGTCGAAATTTGAATTGAACGAGTGGAATTGTATCAGACGGAGCTTTCCCACGCCAACTTGAATTTCCCTGCACCAAACCTTATTATCTTAAGTTCGCCCACGGAGAGGTGCGAGAGTGGTTGAATCGGGCAGTCTCGAAAATTGTTGAACCTTAACGGGTTCCGTGGGTTCGAATCCCACCCTCTCCGCCATTTTTCAGTTGGCCGTAAGCAGTCGAAAGATTTCTGTTTTTTGCTGCAAACCGCCAACTGTTTGTTCTTTGACAAGTATTCGGTTATCATCACGCCGTTATTCACTAATTCGTAACTCTAGGAGGAATTCCGTTATGCCTTTAACAAAAAGGTTGTCGGCTGAGTTTTTGGGCACGCTTTGGCTAGTGCTCGGTGGTTGCGGCAGTGCGGTTTTAGCTGCTGCGTTTCCAAATTTGGGTATCGGTTTTGCTGGTGTTTCGCTCGCATTCGGCCTGACGGTACTGACCGGAGCCTACGCTCTCGGCCACATCTCGGGCGGGCATTTTAATCCGGCCGTGACGCTTGGCCTCTGGGCCGGAAAGCGGTTCGATAGCAAAGACATTTTGCCGTACATCGTCGCTCAGGTTCTCGGTGCTATCGCCGGTGCGGGCATTCTGTACGTGATCGCGAGCGACAAGATCGGCTTTGCGATCGGCGGTTTTGCTTCGAATGGATTTGGCGATCATTCGCCCGGCAAATACGGAGCTCTCGGCGGTTTCGTCGCCGAGGTCGTCCTGACCTTCTTCTTTCTGATCATCATTCTCGGAGCAACACACAAGCTGGCTCCAAAAGGTTTCGCCCCGATCGCCATCGGCCTCGGCCTGACCCTGATCCACCTGATCTCGATTCCGGTGACAAACACGTCAGTCAACCCGGCCCGCAGCACCGGCCCTGCGATCTTCGCCGCGATCGGCGGCTCAAACTGGGCAATCACGCAGCTCTGGCTCTTCTGGGTCGCCCCGATACTCGGTGCTTTGCTCGCGGGTTTTGTTTACGAGTGGCTTTCAAGCGAAGACGGCCCTGCTCCGGCAGCCGAACCGGAAGCAGCTGATGATGACGAATAGTCGTCGATTTTGACAATTTATTTTCGCGGAAGGGTGCAAGAGTGGTTGAATTGGCAGCATTGGAAATGCTGTGAGCCTTAACGGGTTCCGTGGGTTCGAATCCCACCTCTTCCGCCATACTAAAGGAGGAAGGATGAGGGATGAAGGATAAAACCTTCGGAACTTGTCCTTTTCTCGTTGGGAGGAGTGGGAATGGAGAACGAAGATCTAGAACTACGCGGTTTGCTCTACGGATCATCAAGCTTTACGCCGCTCTTCCCAATATGGTCGAAGCTCAAATAATCGGCAAGCAGATGGTACGTTCAGGCACTTCGGTCGGTGCTCATTATCGAGAAGCTCAATACGCCAAGGGTATCCTGACTTCATAAGCAAAATACAAGGCGCTTTGCAGGAACTCGAAGAAACTATCTACTGGCTGGAACTTGTCGAGGACATTCAAGTATTCACCGACGGACGACTCGCCCCGATCCAGCAGGAAGCCGAAGAACTGAGAGCAATACTTATTACCATCGCAAAGAAGGTCAAAGCCAGATAGAAGAAAATTCGCATACTCCGACTTTATCCTTCCTCCTTTATCCTTTATCCTTTCGTTTGGCTTCAGGCCCCGCACAAGGTTTGTGTTGTGAACCCGGCTAGACGAGGAATCGAGCAACCGTAGCGATCACAACCTGTGTTGCGATCAGGTCTGAAGCCACCATATCAAAAAAGCAAAGGAGCAAATAGTTCCTTTGCTTTTTTTATTCTCCGAGCTTTCCCCAACCGCCGATAAAATTCTCCTTCGCCATTCGCTCGTATTGTTTGCGGGCTGCGGCTTCGGTTTCGGCGATGCGGATCTCGCGTTGGAGCGGGTCGACGCGGTTTGGTGAAAAGTCGGTGAGATATACCACGTAGGATGGAAACTCGGGCTTTTCTTCCTTGTTGGTCTTCCACAGCAAGAGTTTTCGCACCATCAGTTTGTCCTTCATCGTCTTGGTGTAAACCTCGCGTTGGAGGATTTGGCTCGGGGCCGAGGTAGTGTCTTCCGCACTCTTTTCGGCGGAGATGACCGGCACCATGTCGGTGAGTTGGTGAATGTTGACGTCCTCGATCGTCGCCTCTTTGTCGTCGCGGATGCGGACGAATTGCGGTGAGATCACGCTCACTAGCGGCATTCGCGAAAGCGCGTTGTAGCGTTTGCCGTCCCATTTTAGGACCATGCGATTGACCGGGCCGCCGCGTGAACTTTCGGTGATGAGGTCGAGGCACGACAGTTCGATGACCGGGCCGGGCTTGATCATTTCGTAGGCGACGTAATCGTTGTTGACGGCGACGTAGTCGGATGGCACGATGCGTTTCTTTAGATCGGCGGCGATGGTCTTTCGCTCCTCGTCGCTAAATCCGCCGCCAACACGCGTCAGTTCGTGAAACGTCCCGTCATTTCGCACAACGGCAACCAGTAGATCATGCAGCAACCCCTTCCGCTCATCGCTGCCCTCAGAGTAGCCGATGATCGCCGCGTCCAGATTGTGCCGCAGCTTGATCTTGTACCAATTCGCCGTATCATGCTGTAAAACAAGGCCTTCCGAACCTTTTTCGATGACCCAATCGGCGAGCAAAGCGAGGATCTCGTCCGTCTTTTTCGTCTGAACATGCTCGACAACTTGCACAAGCTTGCCCTTGGCGAACCACTTGTCGAGCAGTCCAAAAGACTTCTTTAAGGTGTCAACCTTCACGCCATCGTGCTCGACGACATCAAAAACGGCGAGCCCGAGACGTTCCATGTCGGCTTCGGATTTTGGATTTCGGAGAACGCTCACGACCTGATGGATGCGCAGGCCCTTGCTGTTCTCGGCCTGAATGTATAGTTCGCCGCCGAGCACGCACGACTTGACCTTCGCCGCCTTGAGCAGCTTTTCGGCGTCCTCAAAACAAGGCAGTCCGATCCGCACCGTGCCGCCGGGATTGACCGAGATCAGCTTTTCGCCATTAAAGAAAACAAGAGCAAATTCGCCGTCATATTTCCGCGTTGCAATATAGCCACGCGAAGCCTGTATCCGCGCAATATCCTGAGCCGCAACGGCCCGCATCTTGCCGCTGAGCAACCTCTTATAATCCTGCGCGCGAGCATGCAGCGACGGATCGGCCAGATGGATCGAATCGCCGGTAAAGTAATTGCCCTTCTTTTTCGTAAGGCGTGTTTTGTCGAAATCGAGATTCATTTCTTCTTCGCGGCCTTGGCGGGTGATTTCTTGGTCGTGCTCGACCCAGTCGCTACCGCTCCCGGTTCTGACATTGGCGGCCGTTTAAGCTCCATATTCGACAACTGCAGCACCAGCAAATAGCTGTCGCCGTCGATCCGGCCTTCGAGAAAAGCGTTGTACGGCTTGGCTCCGCGGGTCATGATTATGGGCTGATCGCCCTTTTCGCCGCCGCGAAGAAGCATTAGCGAATTTCGCTCGTGCAGTTCCTTCGCCATCTCGTACAAAAAGTCGTACGTCAGCCCGTTGACGTGTATCAACTGCCGCTTGTGCGTAAAAATAAACTTATGCGCGGCGTCTTCTTTCTTGATAAATTTGCCGCTCCACCTGAGCGGAATATCCGAATTGATATTCTGCGACTGCTTCTGCCGCTGCCGCCGCTCGCGAGTCTCGCCGTCAGAATTCTTGAGCACTTCCCATTCATCAACCAGATGAATAATGCCCTTTTTCGAAACATAAACCCGCGAAGTGTCCGTCAGTGTCATCCCAAAATGCTCAAGATCGATCTCCGGATCGTCTTTAACCAGAGCTTTCCCAACCGCGTTAAGATCCTTCTTTTTCTTTACCAAAGCCGCCAGATCGTGTTCGATATCGGTCTTCAAAAGCTTTTGGGTGCGCACCGGCTTGCCCTTCGGGTCGACAAACGCCACCTCACGCTTAGGCACCACCGCCTCAAAAGCAACGACCGCGTCACGGTTTTTTGTATTACTAATATTTATAGCCATTAAAACTTAGCTTGTTACGAAGTCTTACTTCTTCTTTGCGTCTCTTCCTTTGCGAACTTAGCGACCTTTGCGAGAAATATTTTATGTCGCGTAATAAACTACTCGGGCAGATCATTCACAACCCGACGGATCCCCTCTTTGATCAAATCGACGTGAAAATTGATCAGCAGGCCGAGTCGCATGTCCGCAAGTCGAAGATAAGTCAACAAAATCTTGAAATGTACGGGTGCCAGGGATTCTAGCGATTTACACTCGATGATTACTCTGTTCTCGACAACGATATCTGCTCTAAAGCCAACATCCAATCTTACACCGTGGTATTAAGCTGGAATGCCTCGCTCGGTGTGAACTTTCAGTCCCCTGCTGACCAATTCATGTACAAGGGCCACGCGATACACATTTTCAAGGAGTCCTGGACCTAAAGTATTGTGAACACGAAAGGCACAATCAACGATAACTTTAGCGATTTCGTTTTCGTTCATATTTCAAAAATGTAGGCAAATCGGGCCTTTTAGTAATCGAGTTCTTGTTTCCACTGTATTTTTCCCTCGCCAAGCTCGCAAAGTTCGCGAAGGAGGAACGCAAAGAAATCCGACCTTTAGAACAAGTCAAAATCCAGATCATCACCCGAAATTTCCTCTTCCTCGATCGAATCCAGCCGTGCCGCCTGATTTAGTTTCGAGTACTGAAACTTCGCCTGTTTCCCTATTATCATAAACGCCTCGCGGCCGTTGCCGATGACGAAGGCGTTGTCGTATTCCGTGCCGCCGCGATAGCTGAATGGGAACCGATAGATCAATCCGGAAGCGAGATGGTCGAGCAGATAATCAATATCGCCGCCTTCGAATGGATCGAGCACGTAAACCGATTTCACGAGTTGTGCGAGATAATCGTTAACATCCGCAACCTCCAGATCGTTTCGCACCGAGAACGAAGATTCCACGAGCGGCAGTTCGCCACCCTCGAGATTGACGGCCTTCAAAGTGTTTCGCTCGACCGAATTCCCTTTCTCATCGAGCGTCGCGAGCGCCGTTCCGCCCTTGTCGAGTAGCGTTTTACCATCCGCCGCCAGCACCAAAAGCTGCGCCGGATTGCCCTTCTCGTCAAACGCCTCGATCTCGATCGAGCCATAGATCTGCTCGCGGTCAATCTTGCGAAAGCTGACCGAAAATCGCTGCCCGTCGAGTGAAAGTACCAGCTCTTTAGCCATATCTGTATGAGTTTATTGTATTTGAGTAAATTGAGGCAACGAAATTCTGACGAGTTTACCCAAATAATGTTGACTCATCAGAGCCTCGCATTAGTTCAACCAGGCCAAAATGTTCGTACGCACGGCGGGTTGCGATTCGACCGCGTGGAGTGCGATTGAGAAATCCGATCTGTAGCAGATACGGTTCGATGATCTCTTCGATCGAGTCTTTTTCTTCGTGAATGGCGGCGGAGATGGTGCCGAGGCCGACCGGGCCGCCGTCGAATTTTTCGATGATCGTCTTGAGCAATTTCGCGTCCATCTCGTCGAGTCCAAAGCTGTCGACCTCCATCCGGTCGAGCGCATCGCAGGCGACATGTTCGGTGATGTGGCCCTCGTGATCGACCTCGGCAAAGTCGCGGACCCGACGCAAAAGTCGGTTGACGATACGCGGAGTGCCGCGCCCGCGTTTGGCGATCTCGTGCGAACCGTTCTCGTCGATAGCGACATCGAGAATGCCGGCCGACCGTTTACAGATAGTTTGGAGTTCGTCGACCCCGTAAAAATCCAGATGAAAAATAATGCCAAACCGACCACGCAGCGGCGCCGTGATCAGCCCCGGACGCGTCGTCGCACCGACCAGCGTAAACTTTGGCAGCTCAAGCTTAATGGACCTTGCCGCCGTGCCCTGGCCGATCATGATATCGAGATTGTAGTCCTCCATCGCGGGATAGAGAATTTCCTCGATAGCCGGATTGAGCCGATGGATCTCATCGATAAAAAGCACATCGCCTTCTTCGAGACCCGTCAAAATAGCCGCCAGATCACCGGCCTTCTCGATCACGGGCCCCGACGTTGACTTGAGATTCGCTCCCATCTCGTTAGCGACAATATTCGAAAGCGTCGTCTTCCCGACACCCGGCGGCCCGGTCAGCAAAATATGATCAAGAGCCTCGCGACGCTTCAAAGCGGCCTTCATAAAGACCCGCAGATTCTCCTTCACCTTCGGCTGGCCGATGTACTCAGCCAACTGCGCCGGACGCAAAGTCGCCTCGAACCGACTCTCGTCAGGCGAAAGGTCTTCGTCACGAATATTTATGGCGGCGGTATTAGGCATAAGATTTTTAGCCGCAGATCAACGCAGATGACGCGGATAAAGCAAAAAATGATTTTGGTTCTGATCTGCGTTTTCTGCGTTCATCTGCGGCTAAGTTTCTTCGGTTTCAGAACAATAGACCTTTATTGTACAACGCAAGGATGTCCATCGAGAATGCTACCGCACAATGCAGCACCAGCCCGAGCCAGATGGTGCCGTTTTTGTAGCTGATCCAGCCGAGGAAAATGCCGGCAACGATGGCGGCGAAGGTCTCGGGCATGGGCTTTTGGAAATGGATCATCGTGTACGGCACGGTCATCGCAAAGATCGAATAAAATCCCAGGGACGGTTTCAGGCTATGCACCATAAACCCGCGAAAAAAGAACTCGAGCCCGAAAAACTGTGCGAAATAGACGATCTCCCATATCAACAGCGTCCACGTCAGATACGGCGAGCCGTCGTAAACCTTGAAAAACGGATACTTCGACGAAAAGCCTTGGGTAAGCGACATCAGGTAAACGATCGGCAGCATGAACGCGATACAAACCACAAGCAACTTCAAAAACCCCGGCTCGACCTTCTTCGCCAACCCGATCTCGCTCAGCTTTCGTTTCTGAACGAACTTAACGAACAACGCCGGTATAACGAAATAAAATGTTAGCGAAACAAACACCCACCAGATCAAAGCGTACAAATTATTCGCCGACGAATTCGCGGCCTCGTTGCCGATGTGTGCCCAAGGCGTTCTCGCGAGGAGCGCCTGGAGATATTTCGGATCTTTGAGGTACGTAATGCACGTCAAACCAAACGCAGCATAGACAAACGCAAAGACCGCCCGGCGGTCGAGGGTGGAGAAGTCGTCGCGAATTTCTGAAATGATCTCCCGCATTAACGAAACAGACTCTTCTACGGCTTGCCGCTCTATTTGCGGAAAAGCTTGCTTTTCCGACAGGTGCTCAGATAGATTTTCGCGGCTTGCCGCCGTTTTAACGCCAGCGGATCATCTTGTGATCGGTCAGCAATGGTTCATTTTCCAGAGCCTTGCTGTGCCATTGCCGGGAGCTTGAATACAAATATTCATCCGGATGCTCGACCAACCCGGCGCGAACCGGATTGAGATGAATGTAGTTTACTTTTTGCATCATTGCAACTTCACCGGTGATCCTGAGCGCATTTGGATGATGCTCATAAACAGAGTATTTCTGTTCGTCCTTACGTTCCGCGATGCGAAGTTTGCGGAGAGATTCGTGGAAATCTCCATTCTTCAAATAATCGATGACACGCCTTGCCGAAATGCCATTCATAAATCGGAGGACCTCACATATTTTTCGGGGATTATCGGTTAACAGGTGAGTGTGATCAAGCATGATTACGAACGCAAATATCAGTATATTCCCGGAATTTCTAGCCTCGTTGAAGGCATCGCATACGACTTGTTTTACGGCATCAGTCCTAAATATAGGTAGCCGATGATGAGTGACTGAAGTCAGATAATATGCTGGATTATCTTTTGAAATCTGAAACATGCATCAAAAACGGCGGCAAGCCGCGAAATCATTTTTTAGCGTCAACGGAAAAGCAAGCTTTTCCGCAAATAGAGCGGCGAGCCGCAGAAAACCAAAACCCCAAGACCCAAAGCAATGCCAATCTTACTTCGCCAAAACCTGCAACGCCCGACGCAGCAGCTTCTGTACCGATATCTCAATACCCTCTTGCGCGGCCTGTTTCAAAGCCTTCTCCGCCAGTGGACGTTGGTATCCGAGATTCACCAACGCCGACAGAGCATCCTCGAAAACGGCATCCGACGGCAGGGACGAAGATTCGAGGGCATCGTGTTTTGCGGTTCCGCCGGCCGACAGTTCGCCGATCTTGTCGCGGAGCTCGATCACCAGACGCTCGGCGGTTTTGCGGCCGACGCCGGGGATGGATGTGAGGCGGGCGAGGTCGTCGGTGCGGATCGCGAGGATGATCTCGTCGGCGTTCATGCCCGAGAGCATCGCGATGCCCATTTTCGGGCCGATGCCCTGGACCGATATCAGGCGAAGATAGAGATCGCGTTCGCGGAGGGTTTTGAACCCAAAAAGCTGTATCGCATCTTCGCGAACATGCGTGTAGATCCGCATGCTGACATCCGAGCCCACATCGCCCAGCTCGTAATAGGTCGAGAGCGGTATTGACACCTCATAACCGACGCCGCCGACGTCGACGATTGCCAAATTTGTCTGCTTTTCTAACAGTTTGCCTGACAGGTATGCGATCATTTGCGGTCGAGGAGTCCTGAGCGTTGGAGGACATTCATTGATTCAAGCTTGGCCCATTTTCCGACTTCTATGCGTTTCGATTCATCGTCAGATTCCGTTTCCCAACGCGATTCACGGAGCGCGAGTTGGCGCTGCAACTCTACCAACTCCGTAGCAACCTCAGGCGGAAATTCTGCGGCCGTCCATTCGATGAAATGTTTACTTTCGTAAAGCATACTCAAAACTGCGGCGCTGTTGAGCCTATTGGCTGAAACAGAGCCGATCCTGGCCAAGTTAGCAGCAAGGCCACCTAGCCTCACTGGTAGCGGATCTCGTAAGTAGCGTTCCCGACGTTTAGACAGATCAGTCAACAGTGACCCCTCCAAGCAGATTTTCGGAAATTTCTCGTATCTTCGTGCGACGCTCCTCGTCTTCAACTTCCATCGAGAAATTTCCTTGACGCGGACGAATATTTATCAATGACTCAAAACCTGTTTGCTGCGAATGAGGATACCAATCCGCACCCCAGATATCTTCCTGCGACGACTCATTCTCAAGCAGTTTTGTTTCGCAATCGGCGTGGAGTTCGCCTCCGCCAGCCAGGACAGAAAGGCGAATGTCAACAGCAGGTTTAACGTAGCTGCCCAGTTCCTCGAGCATTTCAGTTAGCTGTTTTGAAGAGACTTGTTCTCTAATCAAATGAATAGGCATAACGTGATTCGTTTCACACTTGAAACGCCAATTGTATGTCAATTTTCTTCTCAGGGCAACGAACGAGCCGACCGCGCCGTCTTATTTTTGATCTTTTCACCCCTCAAGTCAGAATTTGCTTTGTGAGTTCTGACGGAAGGTATAATATGTAAATAGCGGTAACGCGATTTTAGTTGAAACCGAAATCGAAATGCCGCCGTAAGTAGTAATACAGGAGTAGTTCTAAGCCATGACATCGCCAGGAATTTTTGGACTTGTTAAGAGGATCTTACCGTTCGCAGCTGCTTTGCTGGTGGGCGTTTTTATCACGAGCCTGTTTGTGGACCTCAACGCTCCACGATTTGGCCGTGGGTGGAGAGCCAAAAGGCATCAGGAAATGCAGCGGCTCCGCAACGAGAACGAAGAGCTGAGAAACGAGAACCTTCGCCTTCGTAACGAAAATGAGAGCCGACGTTGGGACGAGATGAAGATGCGACATCCCGGCCACGAGGAATGGAAAAATGAGCTTCGCGAACTCGAGCTAAGCGTTCCGCCTCCGCCGATAGCGCCAGTGGCGCCAAAAGCCGCAAGATAAATTTCGATCAAAATCAAGCCACAGGTTAACGCGCCGCGAGCGATGTGTTAATCTGTGGTTTCCTTATTTGGTATGGATGAGTCCGCCGCAAGAAAACTGATCTGCGAGGTTGGCAAACTGCTCTACGAACGCAGCTATGTTGTTGCGTTTGACGGCAATGTCAGCATTCGGCTCGACGAAAACACGGTGCTCGCGACGCCGACGATGACATGCAAGGGCCGGATGACCGAGGATTGCCTTGCTCTCACTGATATGGACGGCAAGCCCTTGTCGGAGAAGCGTGCTTCGTCAGAGTTAGCGATGCATCTTTTGATCTACAAGATGCGGCCGGATATTCACGCAGTCTGCCACGCGCATCCGGCACACGGGACGGCGTTTGCCGTAGCCGGGTTGGCCATCGATAAACCTATCCTTTCTGAAGTTGTTCTGACGCTGGGGTGTGTGCCACTGACCGATTATGGAACGCCTTCGACCGACGAGCTGACCGATGCGATGAAGCCTTTCGTGCCGCATCACAATGCACTTCTGATGGCCAATCACGGTGCGGTTGCCTATGGTGAACACCTCTGGCAAGCCTTCGACCGCCTCGAAACGCTCGAACACACCGCCAAGATCGCGATCCTCGCCAAAGCCCTCGGCGGAGCCAACGACCTCCCCGCCGATGCGATCGAAAAGCTTATCGAGATCCGCGAAAAAGCGGGCTTCCTCGGCAAAAACGCCCGCTGCCAGGCCTGCGGCTATCTCCACGAAGCCAACATCGCCTGCGACCTCGACGTAAGTTACCCGACGTCAAATGGTTCGAATGGGCAGAAAATATCATTCACCCGCGAAGAATTGATCGAGCTTTTGAGCCAAGCGGCCAAATTGGGGTAAACTTAAGAATCCTTAGAAACTTTCAGGAGAAACTAAATGCAAGAAGCATTGGGAATGGTTGAAACAAAAGGCCTCGTGGCCACGATCGAGGCGGCTGACGCCATGGTCAAGGCTGCGAACGTGCAGCTCGTCGGCTACGAAAAGATCGGAGCTGGTTTTGTCACAGCGGTTGTTCGCGGTGACGTTGCCGCAGTAAAAGCAGCCACCGACGCCGGTGCGGCCGCCGCCCGCCGCGTTGGCGAACTCGTCAGCGTCCACGTCATCCCGCGTCCACACTCGAGCGTGGATGAGACATTGCCTGTCGTCAGGAAAGGATAGTTGTCAGTAGTCGGTTGTCAGTTGTCAGATATTTCTGCTCCAGCTGACAACTGACAACTGACCACCGACAACTGAACAATGATAATCGCACGCATTCTGGGCACCGTCGTGTCCACGCAAAAAGACGAACGGCTACACGGAAAGAAGCTGCTCATCGTCAAGCCGATCAATCTCGACGGCACTGACCAGAGCGGCTATGTTGTTTCCGTCGATACCGTCGGGGCCGGATTTCACGAAAAGGTCATCGTGGTCAGCGGCTCATCCGCCCGCCTCGCCGAGGGCAATAAAGATTGCCCCGTCGACAGCGCGATAATAGGCGTGATCGATGAGATCGACGTTGCAAGTTAGGAAGTTTCGAAGTTGCGAGGTTTCACTCCTGATGTGCAACTTCGCAACTTCGCAACTTCGCAACTTCGCAACTTCGCAACTCGCCCCAACTTAAGAAATGCAAATTGCCCGCGTCATCGGAAATGTAGTTGCGACGGTGAAGAATGAAGCACTTCACGGGCGTAAATTTCTCCTCGTGCAAACCCTCGACGCCGATCTCAAACCAAAAGGAACGCCAACGATCGCCCTCGACGCGGTTGGAGCCGGAGTTGGCGAATTAGTGTTTTGGTGCAGAGGCAAGGAAGCCTCGTTCCCATTCAAACGCGACGAAACGCCGACCGATTGCACGATAGTAGGAATAATCGATTCGGACGCGCACGTTTTTAACGGGGAGGGATGAATGGTGAGTGGTGAATGCCAGAAAATTCTTCACTCATCATTCATAACTCACCATTCACCATTCTCAAATGCTCTTGGCCCGTGTCATCGGAAACGTAGTAGCAACGCAAAAAAATCAGCGTTACGAAGGCACGCGCTCGATGCTCTGCCGCCAGATCACGCCCGAGGGCACCGACATGGACTACACCTGCATCGCCCTCGACTCAGTAAACTCCGGCGAAGGCGACATCGTTCTCATCGTCCAGGAAGGCTGGTCCGCCTCAACCGCCTCCACCGGCAAACCGGGAGCCGCGATCGACTCGGCAATCGTTGGGGTGGTTGATTATGTTGATTTGCTTAAAACTGACAACTAGAAACTAATCAACTGATAACTGTTAGGTCCTAACAGTTACCAGTTAGAAAGTTTTCAGTTAATAGTGGTACTGAAACTTTTAACTATAAACTCGACAACTACAAACTGTTAGGAGCTAGCAGTTGGTTGTTTCCCTAGAGAATCATGGCCAAAAGTATTGCTTTGGAAAAGGCGATCCAATTCGCACTGAGGATAGTCAGGGTCTATAAGTACGTGACAAAAGAGAAGAAGGAATTTGTATTGAGCAAGCAAATGCTCGTTTCGGGTACGTTTGTAGCCAAGCATGTGAAGGCCGCGACGGTTGCTGAGAGTCGCGGGAACTTCGGTTCTGAGATGTTCAAAGGAATGCAAATGGCGTCCGATACTGAGCTTTGGCTGTTTCTCCTCCACGAAGGTGGCTGGCTTGAGGATAGCTATTATGAGTCGATAAACGCCGATTGTATTGAAATGATTAAACTGACCGCATCAATATCTAAAACATCACGGGAAAATGACTGAGACCCAAACCAACTCGAAAAAGGAACTCGCTTCGCTTTTTGCGGCAATCGAAAAGCTCAATCACCGGCTCGACAAGATCGAGCAGGCAAACCCGCAGGTCGCGATGCTCGATTCGCGAACACCACACCCAAGCTTAGATAAACTCAACATCGCCGAGGCGATAGCGGATTCGATATTTGGCAGCCAGTTCAAGGAAAAGGCTTGCCAGTTCGAGCCTGACAAGCCTTGTGATCATTGTTCGATGTGTAACAGCCGCGGGTTTTAGTTACTTGTTCGCCGGGGCGGCAGGGGCTGCTGGTGCAGTTTTCCTTAGCGAATTTGCATCGCCTACGCTTGGTGCGCTTTTGGCACTCGCATCCGCCTCGAAATACGGTTGCTCTTTAAATCCTAAAAGACTCGCGGTCAGCACTGCCGGAAACGAATTTCGCGTTGTGTTGTATACATTTACAGCATCTGTGTAGTCGATGCGGGCAACGTTGATGCGATTTTCCGTTCCCGAAAGCTCGTCCTGAACCTTCATAAAAGCCTCGCTCGAACGCAGCACGGGATAGGTTTCCTGCAAGCTCAACAAACGGCCGATAGTCCCGCCAAAGCTGTTGTTGGCGTCGATGACAGCCTGCTTCTGCTCGGGTGATTTATCACCATCGGAACCAGTCGGAGCGGCCTGCTGTGCTCCGATCAGCTTCGACCGCGCATCGGCGATCTGGCCAAATACTTCCTGCTCCTGAACGCCCGCCATCTTAGCGGTCTCGACCAGGTTCGGGATCAGGTCAGCTCGACGCTGTAGCGAACTCTCAACATTCGACCACTTTGCTTTAACGGTCTGCTGCTTAGCGGTCAGATCGTTGTAGCTGCAGCCGCTAAGGCAGAACGCCGCAAATAATACTATTGATAACAAAATTGCTCTTTTCATCTCTATTCTCCTAAAAGTCAAAACTGACTACCCCTTGTCGATTGTGTCGACTGCGTGAATGACGTGTTCGATCTGCTCCATATACTCGCCAAATAGACGGTTCGCACTGACATCGTCAAGCTGTTCGGTGAGTCTATTCTCACGAATATCAAATATTTTTTCAAACGGCGTCCCGTCGATGCCAAGCTGCTTTGCCGTAAGGGCAACGATCTCGTGCTTGGTCGCGGGCGGCGTCAGGCCCTGTAAAACAAGCACCGCACGAAACAAAGCCGAAAAGCTCGATAAACTATCGCCCATCAAACGCTTCAGTCCATCGACCGATGCCGACGCGGGAATGTACTGGCGGCGAAGCTGTATCAGCTTGCTTCGCAATTCAAACTCAGCCTGCAAACGCAGGAACTTATCCGAGATGATAAGGTCAGCAAGCACATCCGGGCCGAACAAAACCTTGCGGGCGATGCTCATCTGGTGAAACTCGATTGGAAAAACATCACCTGCATTTTGCAGTTCGGAAACGGTGAAGTACACCGGTACAGGATTACCCATCCGTGCCCATTCGCGTATGCAAGCGTGGGCTTTTCGCAGGTCTTCAGGACCGATCTTTTCGAGGGCGATCAGGATGTTGTAATCCGATTGTTTCGGCACAAAATCACCCGCCGCGGCCGAGCCGTAGAGGATTACGGACACGAGATTTCGGCCGTGAGTCGATCTTAGATCGTCGATAAATGCTTCGAAATGATGCTTCATACTTACCAGTCGCCTCCTCCGCCACCGCCGCCAAAATCGCCTCCGCCACCAAATCCGCCCCAGTCGCTACCACCACCGGACGAACCACCCCAATCGCTCGAGGACGAGGACGAACCGCCGCCAGAAAGGGCTGATCCGATCAAACCACCTATGACAGCCGGCAAAATATCGCCTCGGCCGGAGCCTCCCGAGCCGAACCCGCCACCGCCCCAACGGTCACGATCTGATCCCGACGGGCCGCCTTTTCCACGACTGAAGATGATTATCAGGATAACGATGATGATGACCGCACAGCAGAATAAGCCCATCAGGCCGCCGCTGAGATCGGTGCTTTTGCCAGTAGTGGGCTTCGCGGTATTCGCGTTGCCCGCATTGTTGCCTTTGTTGCGGATCGCGCCGATGTAGGCGTCGACAGTGTCCGCAATGCCCTTGGCATAGTTGCCTTTCCGGAATTCGGGCACGAGTAGCTGACGCTGCAGGCTGCCAACAGTTCCATCCGGTAATTCGTCCTCGAGATCTTTGCTAACCTGAGTAAAATATTTGCGGTCATCGATTGCTACAAACAGCAAAGCGCTTGGATTGTCGTCCGCCTTTGAACCAATTCCCCAACCGCGTGCGACCGCTAACGAATAATCGAATATCGGCCGCTCGCCCGTGGTTTTGACGACCGCGACGGCGATCTCGACCTGGGGATTTGTGGTTTCCTTTAGATTTTTGAGCTTGGCCTCAAGCTGCTGTTTCGTGGCCTCGTCGATGACGCCTGCATAATCGTTCACAAAACCGGTTGGAGCTGGCAATGGCGAAGTGTTCTGCGACCACGGCTGGCCTTCCTGCCCAAACGCACCAGACGCGACCAGCAAAAGCATGGCCGCGACGAGAATGGTCTTCAGTTTTACCGGCAAATAGTTATTCATCAAAAAGATGTTGCCAACCAGATAATACGAATTCCGATGAGCGATGTTCGCAAAATCGTAGAGCCGCTCAGGCCTTTTTAACCTCAACGATCTTCGCCCTAAAAACACGAGTCGCGGCCCGAACGGCCGGATGAGCCTCGGCGTAAGCTCTCAATTCGGCTTCGCTCGGATCATCACTCAAAATAGGCAGTTCGACATCCTCGATAGGCTCAAATCTCGGTGCGATCGACGTGACATCAACGATCCTGGCAGGTGCGGTTGCCGCACCACCATTCGGAGCCGCCGTTGCAGACGGCGAAAACTGCTCGCTCCCAAAATACCTCTCAACCAGCTCCGAAGCCCCATTTATCGGCATCAAACGGTCGCCCGACCACGTCAATTTCTCCTCATAACCTGCATCTAACCGCGTGTCATCCGTGTGTTCGAGCATATCAGCCGACAACGGCGGCAGGCGAACAGGAAAAGAAGTTGCGGCATTCTGCGAGAGTTCGCGGATCATCTCCGTAGCCGAAACAACACCGTTCGACGGCGGCAAAGGCTCAGAAACAGGCTCCGGAAGATCCGTAATATAGTCCGGAGGTTCGTCGAGAAGCTCGGAATCGTTGAATTCCGGTTCCGGATCGGGCTCCGGCTCAGAAATTAGAGTTTTTTTTTCCTCGACATGAGGGGCCTGAGGTGCTGAGGCCGTCGCTGCCTGAGTGTCACTACCGGGAGGGGTAGCGACCGGGGCACTCGCTGCGGCAGAGACAGGAGACGAGAGACTGGAAACCGGAGCCGAGATCGCGACAGGCATCGGCGCTCCGCTCGACAAGGCGCTCAGCCGCTCCAAAATACTCTCTATCGTCGCGACCTTTCGCATTTCGATGAGTTTTACGAGGCCCATTTCGAGGGCGTAGCGTGGGTGGGCGGCTTCGCGTAAGCTCGCTTCGGTTTCGGCGAGCGAATTAAATAACCGCAGCAGATCAGCCTCGGAAAAACCTTCGGACATCGCCTTCATCTGCTCGCCGTTGAAAACCGCCGAGTCAAAAAGCTCGGTCGAACCGCCCGCGACCTTGAAAACCAGCAGATCGCGAAACAGCCCAAGTACATCGCGGCAGAAGTTTCGCAAATCGTGCCCGCGTGCGATCAGGTCATCGACCACGGCCAGAGCGGCCTTCGGATCGCGTTCCGTGATGGCGTTTATCGTCTTCGAAAGTATCTCGGTCCCGGCAAACCCGAGAGCGCCGTTGACGGCCGCAGCCGTTATTTTATCGGACGAAAAGCTGATTACCTGATCAAAATTAGACTGCGCATCACGCATCGAGCCTTCGCCCGAACGTGCCAGCTCACGCAAGGCATCGTCGTCGATGTCGATCTTCTCGGCGTCAGCTATCAGCTTCAAACGGTCAAATATCTTCTGCAGCGGTATCGTGCGGAACTGAAACTCCTGACAACGCGACAAGATCGTGTCCGGCACCTTGTGCAGCTCGGTGGTCGCCATGACAAAAACGACGTTGTCAGGCGGCTCTTCGAGAGTTTTCAGCAGCGCGTTAAAGGCGGGCTTCGAAAGCTGATGCACCTCGTCGATGATAAAGACCTTGTATCGGTCGCGTGCCGGGTTAAAATCGATGCTGTTCAGGATCGTCTCGCGAACGTCATCAATTCCCGTATGCGAAGCCGCGTCGATCTCAAGCACGTCGATCGAACGGCTCTCCGCGATCTCCTGACACGAAGGGCAAATGTCCGGCGCGTCCCATTTACACGGCGTTACGGTCGCCGTCTCGGACTTGTGGCAATTCAAAGCCTTAGCCAAAATACGCGCCGTCGTCGTCTTACCCACGCCCCGCGCACCCGAAAAAAGATACGCGTGATGCAAACGGTCATGCTCGATCGCATTACGCAACGTCTGCGTAATCACCTCCTGGCCCGTAACTTCCTCAAAAGTCTGCGGCCGCCATTTTCGAGCAATGACCTGATAACTCATGTCCTACAAGAATAATTGATATTCGCCAAAAGTGGAAAGGTAGCCGACCACGAGCCAACGGGCGGAATGAGCATTTGAGCCAAAATCAGCTTAATTTCTTCACAACAAAGGAACCTTATTAAATGGACGATCCTTGTAGTTGTAAGTATTTACCTTTTCGACCGTTAACGTACCGTTCGAAAACTTTGCGACGAGAAATGTCCGGTAATTTGCGGCGCCGGAAAGGAAAAGCGGAGCGCCGATGGCGTTGCCTTGTTGGCCGGAAATGTGATGAATATGCCCGCCGAAGACCCCAGATACTTTGAACTCCTTGACTAAAGCTTGAAACTCCTTGTATACAGCCGGGAAATATTTCGGAAAGACGTCGGTTGCGTCGTGCATGTTGATGATGATGTATTTGTTCCTGAGCCGAGCCTCTGTTAGATCTCGTTTCAGCCATTCCATCGACGATCTTATCCTGTAGGCAATGCTGCTCTTTACGACCAGATTGATCGACCAATCCTTCGTATAACCGGGTTGCCCCTGAAGCTGCACAAAATGTACATTCCCCATGTCCCATGAGTAAGCGAGGCTCCCGCTCTTTTCTGAGGTTGAATAATCGAAAGAATTTGCTCTGGTGGGCAAATGGCTGACATGCTCGGCCATAAAATCGACCATTCCCGACGCACAGCGATTCACATAGCAATCGTCGACATTGTTCGTATAATCGTGGTTCCCCAGGCCGAGGTACAATGGGACCTTTACATTGGTGCCGCCATACAATTCCTTAAATTTTGTAAGCTGATGAGGATGGCCATGCTCGGTCAGGTCGCCGTTGATGATCACGCCCTTGACGTTGGTTCCAGCTTCGACGGCAACCAGATTGATAGCACTGATAAGGGCTCTGTTATCTTTTTCCGACTGTGCATTCGTCTGATCTTCCGACCAGCCGCTTACCGCCACGGGAGCGGCGTTCGCACTGGTCGTAACCTCGGTTCGTGCATACTGCGTGTCCGAGGCGATTATCATCGCGAACGGCGTTCCATGACAGCGTCGCTCGGGTTCGTCGGATGTCGCGTAATTAAATTTTTCGGCCCCTTGTCGCTTTTCCCTGATCCCGTACTCCGCAAAATGCAGTATCGCGGCCCGGTAGTTTGTCGCTCCCATAACCCGGCCGACGTCTGGATTTTTCATGAGGTACCATTTCGGGTCGAACTCCTTTGAACCCGCACGGCCTTCCTTGATGCCATAGCTCAGCCAATGATTGAATGCCGCAACATAATTCGAGCCAAATGCTGTTTTGAGATCGGGATAGGTTGCAATGTAGAATTTCGCGTCGAAGAACGGCGAAGGCTGGCGGCCTTCCTTTTTGCCGAAGTCTGAAAAATGCTGGATGGCCGGAGCGTCATTGGCGTCGAAGGCCTTACACAGGTCTTCGTACTTCGCCATGTAATACTTTCCGTTGATCGCCGCGAGCAGCAATCGATGAGTCTGCTTTATTTCCTCGAGCGCAGCCACCGCACCTTGGCCCGATGTCAAAGTAAAACTGCCTATAACGACAATGATCACCGCGCACAAATACTTGGCCCGGCAAAACGATAAACCTTTCATTCCGATTCTCCTTTTTATCTGCTCGTGCCCGTTCTAGATAAAAAGAAGAACGCCCGATCTATTGTGAATTACAACAAAACTCCAACACGCGCGAATACCGCGGCATTCATTGCTACAAAAAAAGACACGTGAACTACTGGAATGGAGAGACTGCTAGGATACTACGCCTAAACCCATTCCCAGGCAAACGCGGCAACGGTTGTGCGGGTTTGATGAGATTCGCATCTATTACGCTAAACTACGGTCATGGTTCGCCAACCTTTTGTTGAATTTGCTGGTAACAAGCGCCTTTTGTGGATCGCGGAGGAGTGGATCCGTTATGCTCCGAAATTGGCGGAGTGGGCGATGGAGCGGATTGTGAATCGGCGGGACGTTTGGAGCCAGTACACGATCAAGAACGACCGCATCTCGGTGGTGATGCTGCCGATCAAGGAGCGGCGGAAATTGGGCACCGACATGGTGACGATCACCAAGCTCGAACGCCATTTCTCGGGGCGTTCGCCTGCACATCTGATCGGGCTGCATTCGATATCGGATCATGCGACTTGTAAGTGGTTCGCGATCGACGTCGATCTGCATGACGAGAATGTGCGTGACGCGGACGAGATAATCGAGGCGAATAAGGCGGCGATATTCGAATGGGCAAAGCGTTTGCGGGACAAAGGGATGGACCCGCTGGTGCTCGACTCGAACGGCGAGGGCGGTTTTCACATTTGGGTCTTGCTCGACGACGAATATCCGCTCGCGGATGTTTATGATTTTGCGGACGAGATCCGCAGCGATTGGGCGGATTTTGGTTTGCCGCGAAAGCCCGAGATCTTCCCTCCGAAACGCGCCGTCGGCCCCGACGACCTGCCCTACACGCTGCGGCTCGCCGGGCGTCACCATACGCGGCCGCACTATACTCGGGTCTATAATTTCGACTTTGCGGACGAGAACGAATGGCTCGACGGCGGCGATGCGATCGAGGCGATGATGGCGACGCGGCCGGCGAAGCTGCCAAAGGTGAAGGGTGCGAAGAAGCGTTCGCCCAACCTGCGGGAGATGCCGGTGAAGGCGAAGAAGTCGGCTCCGGTCCAGCGGCCGCGAGTTTGTCTCGATCTCGACGGCGTGATCGCGACTTACGGCAAATGGCGCGGATTCGACCACATCGGCCCGCCGGTGCCCGGAGCGGTGGATTTTGCACGCCAGCTTTCTGAGGTTGCGGACATTATCGTTTTTACGGCGAGATGCTCAGGCGACCCCGGCCCCGAAGGCGACATGCCGCTACTCACCCCCGGCCAGATGCGTATCAAGGTCATCGAATGGCTCGAAAAACACCATTTCCCATACAAAGACGTCTACGTCGGCCAAGGCAAACCAAGAGTCGCGGCCTTCATCGATGACCGCGCCGTCTCGTGCAGCCCGCAAACGGACGCAGACGCCTTCGATACGGCGTTGGATTCTGTTTATAAAATACTGGGGAGAAAACCGAGGAAGCGTTGAGAGTGCAAGCTTTAGCTTGTATCCGCCGTGGGCGAACAAGCTAAAGCTTGCACTCTGAACTTTAATCGTCTTCCTCATCCACCGCCAGCAGCGAGGCGCTGGTTACGAGGTCGTCGTCGCCGCATTTTATTAGCGTGACGCCTTGGGCCGAGCGGCCGGTTTCGCGGATCTTGTCGACGCCGAGGCGGATGAGTTTGGCCTGTTGCGTGATCATCATGATCTCGCTGTCGTCCTCGATCGGGAACGACGCGACCACTTTGCCGGTCTTTTCGGTCGTTTTCATGTTGATAACGCCTTTGCCGCCGCGTCTTGTGAGGCGATAGCTAGAGACTAGGGTTTGCTTACCAAATCCTTTCTCCGAAACGGAAAGGATCTTTTCAGTTCCCTCTTGAGAGACTGAGCAGACCGAGACAACATAGTCGCCTGCACGCAGATTTACGCCGCGAACGCCTCTCGCAACACGTCCCATCGGACGAACATCGGTTTCGTTAAACCGAACGGCCATACCGTCGTGTGTCGCGATAAATATCTGCCGCTTGCCGTCCGTGCGGATGATATCGAGCAGTTCGTCGCCTGCGTCAATATTGATGGCGTTAATGCCCGTTTGGCGAATGTTCTGATAATCGGAAAGCGAGGATTTTTTGATAATTCCCTGCTTCGTGACCATGGTCAGATAGATCTCTTCGGCAAAATCACGAACAGGCATAACGGCCACGAGCTTACGCTCCTGCGATAGCTGAACGAGATTTACCACGGCCTTGCCGCGTGCCGACGTATCGCCCTCGGGGATCTCGTGCACCTTCATCTTAAAGACCTGGCCGTTGTCGGTAAAGATCATCAGATAAGCGTGCGTCGAGGCTATAAATAGATGCTCGACAAAATCTTCGTTCTTGGCCTTGGCACCGAGACGCCCTTTGCCGCCGCGTCCCTGACGCGTATAGGCGGTTACCGGCGTACGTTTGATGTAGCCGGCGTTGGTCACGGTGATGGCAACGTCTTCGTCGGGGATGAGGTCCTCGATGCTGAGTTCGACACCGGCATCGATGATGACGGTGCGACGGGCATCGGCATAAACACGTCTGATCTCGGTCAGTTCATCGACGATCACCTGACGCAGAACGCTTTCGTTTTGAAGAATATTTTCGAGCTCAGCGATGTACTTGATGATCTCGGCGTATTCGTCGAGAATCTTTTGGCGTTCAAGAGCCGAAAGACGACGCAATTGCAGATCTAGAATGGCCTGAGCCTGTATCTCGCTGAACTCAAGGCCCGACATGACCTTGTTGAGTTCCTTGAGAAACTGGTCTTTCGTCTTCTCGCCCGTGACGCCGCGCCATGCGGAGATCTCGGTCGCGGTCGAAAGATTAGCAATGAGCCACTGACGGGCTTCGTCAACGCTACGCGAATTTCGGATCAGCGGAACAATATAATCGAGAGCGTCGATCGCCTTGTTCAAACCTTCCAAAATGTGAGCACGAGCCTGAGCCTTGCGAAGGTCAAACTCAGTACGACGCCTAACAACCTCGCGGCGAAACTCGACAAACGCCTCGAGCATCTGCTTGAGGTTCAAGACCTTTGGCTGGCCGTCGAGGATGGCGATGTTGATGATGCCGAACGACGACTGCATCGGCGTCAGCTTGAACAGCTTGTTCAAGACGACCTGCGGGACAGCGTCACGTTTTAGCTCGACCACCAGCCTCATACCTTCGCGGTTAGATTCGTCACGGATGTCAGAGACGCCGTCGATCCTTTTTTCATTGACCAACTGGGCGATGTGGGCATGCAGCTTGGCCTTGTTGACCTGATACGGTAACTCGGTGATAACGACGGCATTTCGCACGCGGTCGCCACGCCCGATCTCGTCGACAGCAGCACGGGCACGCATCTGAATGATTCCGCGACCGGTCCGATATGCACTCTCGATTCCCTCACGGCCGTAGATAAATCCTGCGGTCGGGAAATCAGGGCCGGGCACGAATTTGATCAGCTCGTCTATCGAAATATTGCCATCTTTAATAAGAGCGATGGTCGCATCCAGGATCTCACCCAGATTATGCGGCGGTATCTTCGTCGCCATTCCGACGGCGATGCCCTCGGAACCGTTTACGAGCAGCAGCGGCACACGCGTCGGCAGCACGCTCGGCTCGGACAGCGAATCGTCG
Organism: Acidobacteriota bacterium; assembly: GCA_031431415.1. GTDB lineage: Bacteria > Acidobacteriota > Blastocatellia > Pyrinomonadales > Pyrinomonadaceae > OLB17. Next base: position 40,595 of record JANPDK010000125.1, read on the forward strand.
TAGTTCGGAACGAAATTGACTGTCTCTTTCTCGATGTCGGCGAGAACTTCGTTTGCGATCTTGGCAAGACGAACCTCGGTATAACGCATCGCCGCCGGATTGTCGCCGTCGATCGAACCAAAGTTTCCCTGCCCGTCAACCAGCGGATAACGTAGCGAAAAGTCCTGCGCCATTCGCACAATCGAATCGTAGATCGCCGTATCGCCGTGCGGGTGATATTTACCCATCACGTCGCCGACCGCACGAGCGGACTTTCGGTACGGCTTGCCGGCAGTATTTCCCTGCTCGAACATTCCGTAAAGTACGCGGCGGTGAACAGGCTTGAGCCCGTCGCGCACATCGGGCAGCGCACGGCCGATAATTACCGACATCGCGTAGTCGAGATACGACCGGCGCATCTCGTCTTCGATATTGATCTGATTGCGTTCTATTAATGAATCCATTATGAAAAGCTAACTAAATCGGCTTGAAAAATTGTAGAGATGGCCAAACAAAAATTGGAATTAAGTTCGCCTTAACTATTTCTATATTTTACAGGCCAGAAGCCTGTTTCGCAACCTCCCGCGAATCCCAGATCGACCCATTTTCCGGGGTTTTCACGAATAAAATGTTTACCTCCAGCACCGAACAAGTAAGCTCGATCGGCCGCACCATCCCAAAGCCCGGCGCCGAGAAAGAAAACCGGCGAATACAACGTATTTCGCTGCCACTGCCGGTGCGCGTTGAGGTAAAGATCGACAGTAAGGTCAACTGGAACGAAATTACACGCCTTAGCGATGTATCGGCTTTTGGCTGTGGATTTACGCTCAGACGCCCCGTCAAACGCGGCCGTTTGATCCTAATGACGATCCCGATGCCGCGGCAGCTCAGATCATTTGATTACAGCGAGCCCCAATATCGCGTTTGGGGTGTTGTTCGACGCTGCATCCCTGTCGAACGTGCTGTCTCGGCTGAATATTCGGTCGGCATAGCTTTTACCGGAAAAGCACCACCGGCTGGCTTTCTAGAGCACCCATCCATGCTCTTTGATGTCGCCCGACGCGATGGGGCCGAGGGATTCTGGCATCTAACACCCGCTGACCTTAAGGCCGACGAGAGCGATCTGCCAAAGGACTTGCGCAAACAAACTCGTTATTTCATCCCCGAACAACTGATCGTCGCACAAGTCGACGCTGCCGGTAGCGTCGTTTTTTCCGAAACTACGGTCACTGAGAATATCAGTCTTGGTGGCGCATCGGTCTTTACCACCCTAAAGGCTGAAGCCGGAACATTTGTTAGGGTCACAAGCGATCGATTTAATGTTACAATATTATCGATCGTTCGCGGCGCTCGTGTCGGCGAAGACGGCATCACGCGTTTGCACCTAGAATTCATTGACAGGCTATTTCCTCTCGAAGGTATCGAATAACCGCCCCGTTTTCGCTTCCCTTGCAGCCTGAGTAATACCAATCAATACTATGACTTACAATAATGGCATCCGAACCTCCGCAATTGCGGATGGACGGACGGTCGAAAGAGTGCCGACGGAATTACAGACCATCGTCCAGGTCAGAGAGGCCGACGGCGAAACGTGGAAAGAGGTCGTGAAGGTGTCGACCGTGTCGCGAAACGGCGCGGGTTTTGGCCTTTCGCGGCCATGCCTCGTCGGGCGTCTGATAACACTGGTAATGCCCCTCGACCCTGAATTGCGTGCCTACGATCACGATCGCGAGGTATATCCGGTGATGGGTATCGTCCAGCATTGCAACAAGTCAACAGTCGATGGTGTGATCATCTATCACACTGGCGTTGGTTTTATCGGCAAGCAGGTCCCGGAAAGTTTTAAGGCTGATCCGGCGCAGAATTTTCGTATCGTCGGCATGACGACCGATGGCCTATGGAAAGTTGCCGAGGCCGAATCACAGTTCAAGAAACGCAAACAACCCAGGTATTGGATCGGCCTGGGTGTCACCATCTCGCTACTTCAAAAGGCTGACAACTCTGGTGCGAAAGAGGAAACCCACACCGTGAATGTCGCTGCCGGCGGCGTGTCGGTCGTCTGCACTCTTGAAGCCGCCGTCGGCGAAAAGGTCAAATTTGCCTGCAAGTCTCTCGGCTTCTACGCGATCGCTGTTGTCAGGAACCGGAAGGAACGAAGCGGTGAGCTTCCAACACTCCATCTCGAATTCGCGGATAATGCTCAGTTCCCGATCGATAAGGTCATCCAGAATAACGCCCCTGCGGCGATTGACGGTTAGACTAGATTGAAAACTCGCGAAACCTAAACTATCTTTGAGCGGAGCATCTACGTGCTCCGTTTTTCTTGTGGCAAACGAACACACCGAAAACATGGCTCCGCAATTCGTAATGGATATGCTGCGCCTCGTCGGCTACGCGATCAGCAAGACTTTCTGGTTCATTCGCTACACAGGCCGCGAGAACATTCCCCATACGTCGGACCGCAGGCTGCCAGCCTGCGAGTCTGATACACGCCGGCTGGCAGCCGGCGGTCCGACGGGTCACGAGAATACACCGGTTCCGGCGGTACAAAGC
>JANPDK010000126.1:0-1555 GCA_031431415.1 Acidobacteriota bacterium
GCCGCGATCGCCGAATTTGATGACGACGAAACGGATTTTCGCCTTTACAAGGTCCTCGCGGCACACGGTGCGGGGCAGATCGAATTTGGCACTTTTGATCGTGATACGGATGGAATTAAAGCGGCTTATACCGAGCTATCAGATCTCTACTCCGCGACCGCGGATCAGATCGATGCGTTCTCGCTCGGCGGTTATATCGAAGATGTGCAGAAAGGTGAAAGTGCGTTGCCGCACGCCGAGACAATGGCCGCGCTGAAAGCCCGCAATAAGAAGCTGCCGAAGAACTCGGATTACAAGAACGTCCTGACTGTATTTCCCGAGCCACGGCTGGCTCGGAAAATATTCGGCACGATGGAGAATGCCCGCATCGACAATCGCCTCCGGCAAACTTATCGCGGGCTCATCAAAGACCTCGACCTGATGCAATCGTTTCTCCGTTCGAATCGTCCGTACATTTTCGATCTGCCAATGCATCAGGTGCCGTTTGAACTGCTCTTTCAGATTACGCTCTGCGGCGGTGCGACCGACGATGCACGGATGTTCTACGGGCAGATCGTGTCTGAGATCGAGACGGTGGTGGAGAATTATCTTGTCAGAACCGGGAACGATAGTGACCGGGGCACTGACGCCGCGCCGAAGACCCCGGTCGCTACTGCTCCCGGTACTGACACGACAGTCGCTGACTCGCTCATGGCCACGAGCCGCGTTTACACGCTGTTTCAGAACATCTCACCCGAGCAGAATCAGGAAGCCGAGTCTGACGAGACGGAGGAAAAGAGCGATTTCGCATATGACGAAAAAGACGCCGCCGAGTCTCCGACCGAAGATCAAAGCAAACGTGAGCAGCAGCGACAGGCTCAGGATATTCGCGACCTATTCAACGCCTGGAACAGCCTCGATGACGAGGGCGAGCCGGACGATCTGCAGGGTGCCGAGGCGTGGTCGCAGAGCGATGTGCCGGAGCAGGCTCTTGAGGCCGACGATCTGGCGTTCGCTTACGACGAATGGGATCGCGAACTGAACGATTACCGCGTCGGCTGGAGCCGCGTGATCGAGAAGAAGGTCAAGCAAGGCGACCGCACGTTTGTCGAACTCACTCGTTCGCGATATCGCGGCGTGATCTCGTCGATCAGGCATCAGTTCCAGTTGATGAAGCCCGAAAATCTGACACGCATCAACCGCGAACTCGATGGCGAAGACTATGATCTCAATGCGCTCGTCGATTTCGTGGTCGATCGCAAAGCCGATGGCCAGCAGTCTGAGAATATCTATACAAAACGTCTGAGGAAACAGCGCGACGTTGCCGTGTCGCTACTTCTAGATCAGTCGTCATCAACCGCACGCACGATCACGCGAAATCCGATGCAGCCCTACACGCATCCCGGCCGGCGCATAATCGAGATCGAAAAGGAAGGCCTTGTGCTGATGAGCGAAGCGTTGGAGGCCGTCGGCGATGTGTATTCGATCAACGGCTTTACGAGCGAAGGACGGCGGAATGTGAAATTTTACGTCGTCAAGGATTTTGACGAGAAATACTCTGACGATACCGAACGGC
>JANPDK010000127.1:0-14389 GCA_031431415.1 Acidobacteriota bacterium
CGACGAGGCGTTGCTCGACGAATGGAAGCCGATGAATACGCAAATTCCGTTTACGGAATTTTCGGACGATGTGACCAAATTTGATTTTATTTTTCTAAACGATGTATTCGAGCACGTGAGCGATCCGCAGAGCGTTTTAAGAGAGCTTGCGTCCAAGCTAAAAGACAAGGGTAGAATATTCATTGATACGCCAAAGCAATTCTGGCTCTATCCGGTGACAAAATTAGCATCGAAATCGCTCTACACAAAGATATTACGCGGCACGGTCTCGATCTATCACCTTCAAATTTGGTCGCGAAAGGCTTTTGAAATAGTCGTCGCGGCGAGCGGGCTGCGCGTCGAGAAATACCAAGAAACAAGCGAATATACGATGCCGGCGAGCTTTTACCTGCGAAATATGGGCATTACGAATCCGGTCGTAAAGCTTGTCGGCAGCCTTTTCTATCGCAACGCCAAATACCTCGCCAAGAATAAGATCATGTGTGTACTTTCGAAAAAGTAAGTACCACTCGCGATCGGACGGATCACAATATCCAGTTACCGCCGTGCGACCTCCTCGCCTATCGTCCAAACCACTACCGAGCTCGAAAGGCCGAGGCCCGACAGGCGACCGGCGAGCATGATGATCGTTTCGCCGTCCTCGACGACCTTGGCGGTCAGCAGAGTTTCCTCACCGATCTTTAGCATTTCTTCGGTCGCGTCGGATTCTACGTTCATTAGGTCCAGCATCGTCGATTCGCCGATCGAGTGGGCCTTCGCATTCATGTTCAGACGCTGGTCGAAAAATGGATGCACGCCCCAGATCATGGAGAGTTGATCGCACGCATCGGCGGAGGTTGTCAAGGCAAATGTCTGAAGGCCGGATCGCACCGACGACAGACGACGCGCCATCAGGCCCGATTCAGTGAACACAACGACCTTTTCGGTCATCATCTCTTTGGCGGCGGACGCAGCCGCCTTGCAGAGGGCTTGGCTTGTGCGGCGGCTTGGTTCCTGTTGGAATTTGACGGGCTTTCTCAGCTTGTCAGCCTTGATGGTCTCGGCGGCGTCGATGATACGAGCCATCGTCTTGATCGCCTCGACGGGATATTTTCCTGCGGCCGTCTCAGCCGAGAGCATCACTGCGTCAGTGCCGTCCCACACAGCGTTTGCAACGTCTGAGGCCTCGGCCCTTGTCGGGAACGGATTCTCGATCATCGACTGGAGCATCTGCGTCGCAGTAATGACAAATTTATCGTGCGCGACCGCAAGTTCAATGATCCTCTTCTGATAGACCGGCACAAGCTCGACGCTCGTCTCAACGCCTAGGTCACCACGCGCGACCATCAGACCGTCGGTCTCGGCGATGATCTCAAGTAAATTCTCGATCGCCTCAGCCTTTTCGATCTTTGCCACGAGCAAGGCCCGCCCGAGCTTTCGCGTATTTAGCTGCTTGATAATGTCCTTCACTTCTTTGCAATCAGCCGCAGTGCGGACGAAAGAGAGTGCGATGTAATCGACATTTTGACCCATTGCCCACTCGAGATCCGAACGATCCTTTTCGGTCAGCGACGGTATCGGCAGCAAGGTGTGCGGCAGATTGATGCCCTTGCGTTCGGAGAGGACACCGCCCGTGACGACGCGACAAATGATGTCGGTCTCGGTCTTCGACTCGACAACTAGCTCTATCGCTCCATCGTCGAGCAGAATGCGAGCCTCGGGCTCGACCGCTGACGGCAGGTCGGCGAAGTTAGTCGAAACTTCGTGTACATTGCCGACGATCTCTCTGTTTGTGATGACAAACTGCTCGCCTTTGACTAGAAGTACAGGTCTGCCCTCAGCCAAAGTTCGCGTCCTTATCTTCGGCCCCGAAAGATCGACGAGCACCGCGAGAGGTTTTTCTAATTTGGCCGCCGCCGCGCGCGCCGTCGCGATCGTAGCCGTGTGCTCGTCCTGCGAGCCGTGCGACATATTTATTCGTACCGCGTTCAAACCCGCGTCGAGCATCGACTCGATCATTTCCCGCGAACTTGACGACGGGCCCAACGTAGCGAGGATCTTGGCTTTTCTCATAACAAGTGAATAGAAGATTCTATTCGATAACGAGTGCTGCTTCTAGTTCGGACAGCCTTTTGAGGTAGCTTTGTACGGTGGCAACAAATGTAGAGTGCGACCATGTGAGCGGCGAGACCGAAAGCTCTTCACCTGTGAGCGGATTGACTTGCTCGGCAAGGACGCCGGAGGGTAATGCTCTTTTCGTCGTCCATTGTAGTATTTCGAGAGCGGGAACAAGCTCATCTACGGTCGCTGCCTTAGCGATGTGATAATCCGCCATCCAGAGCGTGCAGATGAACCAAGAATTGCCAGTGACATCTTCGGAAACACGCATGTAACCGTCATTCTCAAAGCGGGCGATGCCCCCGAATTCAGTTTTATTCAGGAGAATTTCGTCGATCGCCTTCATCGTTCCAGCGACCATTTGGTCGTTCACATCGAAGCAGTCGAAATAGAAAACTCCAAAGAGTGACGCATCAACCGTCGGATCAGGCGTTAGCGCGTCGTCACCATTTGCCTGTAAAGAACGAATAAACCGGCCTAAGGACGGGCTGTAAAGATGTTCGACCATCGCCGCGACGACCTCGCTGGCGGCCTTTTCATAGCCTGTAGCTTTTTCGTCGTCGGCGAATAATCTTGCCATGTTCGCCGCCGCTCGGAGGCCGGCGACAACCGTCGCGCAAGTAAATGTATGAACACCGCGACGGTCTTCCCACAGATTCCAGCTCGCGCGCGGCAGCTTTGTGGCACTGTCGCGAAAGTCTGTCATGAAATCTGCACACGGCAAGACGAGTTTGTGATACATCTCCCGAATCAGCTCGATGTCGTGATATGTCTCAAAGTTCTTCCACAAAGCCCACAGGACAAGCGCCGTTTCGTCTTCCTGGATCGGCACCATTTCGACTTTTCGGTAGTTGTCCCAGCGCGGATGCCAGCTAGAACCGAGCGTGCCGTCGGGGTTGTACTTTTGCAGAAAGTAACCTTTCTCGTGCATCACCTTCGCACAAAAATGAAAGTAGTTGCGGGTTATCTCAGGATAGCCGGCTTGGTCCAGGGCATTAGCCACGAACGAGCCGTCACGCATCCATTGGTAGCTGTAATTGTCGGTCGCACGCTCCGACACGTCCGAGTCATTGGCGGCAATGATGGCTCCGGCGTGGTCGATCTGTGTCTTTAGAATCAGGAGGCTTCGTTTATAGAATTCAACGATCTCGGGGGGGAGGCCATCGGGAACGTTGTTTTTGTTGACCCACGCGTGCCAGTGATTCTCGGTCTCGCGGAAATATTTTGCGGGTGAGCGCGAATGGACGTGAGCATTCAATTCCGCAACAGCTCCGTGCGAAGCCGCAGCTGCGATCCAGTAATAGAATTCGTACGAGCCGCCCGTCGCGAGCTCAAAATGTACGCCGATGGTCGAGTCGACAGATCCTTCTGTGATCGGCCCGCCTGCAAGATCGCCGTCCTCGGCATCCCGCCACGTGCCTTCGTTATTACGAAACGCCTTTCGCCCGGTGGCAAATGAGTTGAACGGCGGCTCGGTGTTTATGAGGAAATAGCGGTGTTTTTTGTAATGGACAAGTGCGTGAGTGTCCGGATCGAATAACGCAGTGTCACCGATCTTGTTCTCATAGATGCGAAAATCGTGATGTAAAAAGACGCGGATGGAGCGTGCGTTTCCCTTGAGATCCGACACAATTAGCCGCCGCAGGTAAATATTCTCAGCGCCGGCTACAGTATCGTTACACTCGATCTTGATACCGAGACGATCATTTGTGAGCGTGACATCGGTAACCAGAGTTTCCGGCAAGTATTTGAGCGAACGGTTCCACCCGTCCTCAAATACCCACGAAAACTCACCGTCAACCCAAACGCCAAAACGAAAAGGGAAGCCCTCCGAATGGTTCTCCTGACCGACATGCGGAAAATAGACGTCGCGGATCTGGTATCTGTCGTCGAAATTTACAAGCAGGTTGCCGTTGCCGACGGGGATATCTCTCATACGGCACGTCTAGTTCGAGGTGACAGCCTTTTCGACGGCAGCATCGAGTTGTTTTTGTATCGCAGGGCTAAAGCCGATGATCTTTGTGACGATGTTTCCAGAGCGGTCGATGACAAGAGTTTGCGGGATGTCACTGCGTTCGAAGAATATGAAGCTACTGAGCGAATCCTCGGGAGCCGCAATCAGGTAGTCGATCTTTGTCTTTTTGAGAAACTCCGGGATCTCTTTGAAATCTTCCGCGCCGCCGACGTTGAGGCCGACGATATGGAGTTTTTCGGGGCCGTATTTGGCGAGCAGCGAATTGAGATGCGGGATCTCCTCGCGACAGGGCCCGCAGTATGTGGCCCAAAAATCGAGTACCAAGGCTTTACCTTTAAAATCGGCGACTTTGTGAACACGTTCGCTCTGATCGGTCCAACTCATGTCGCTAAATGGCTTTGACGTCTGGGCAGGAAGATTCGTCGTCGGACGATCGTTGACCGACACGGCTTTATTGCCGACAGCGATCGGCGCGGCGGCCGGCCGGCAAGATGGCGCGAGAAAAAGGGAGCAGGCAATCAGACAAAAGCAAAGCAGCCGCATATCGATGATGTTAATCGGAATGACGGCAATTGTAAAAGAAATCGCCTAGCGATTTGCCGCTCGTACTCGCGCGTCCTACATTTGAAACGTGGCGATCTATCCGAAAAAGCTTGAGTTGCGTGCGTTTGCTCTGCGATATGCGGCTGCGGGCGATGACTTGGCGGTCTGCGGCCGGTCGGCGAGCTTTGTATGCGGCTGCTATGTTTCGTTTTCGTTGACGACAGATCAGGAGAAGATCGCGGCTTCGTTTGTGAGCAACGGATGCGGGTATATGATCGCAGCCGCAGATATCTTGGCCGAGACTGTTTCGGGAAAGAACGTATCCGACCTGCACGGCCTTGACCGGGCTGAATTGATTGCTGAGGTCGAACGCGAGATAGGCGTTTTGCCGTCGGCACGTGGGCATTGTGCTGAGGTTTGTTTTGAGGCGTTGAAAAATGCGTTTGCCGCGCTACGAGCGAGGCGTATCGAGGAGTTTCGCGGAGAGGAAGCTCTGATATGCACTTGCTTTGGCGTTTCTGAGACTGTGATCGAGCAATTTATCTCAAAAAATCGGGAAGCCTCTGTCGAAATGGTCGCCGATTCCTGCCGAGCCGGTAGCGGCTGCGGCTCGTGCCGGATGCTGATCCAGGAGATCATCGACGCGGTCGGGGCGGAGTGAACGTACTTTTTTCGGCGCTGCGGTGTGCTATACTCTCGAAATTGAGGTTTCTACTTGGAGGTATGAGGCCCGATATTTCTTTTAGATCCGTAATGGACGATCCTGCTAGTCTACTTCTACTCTTTTCTGCCGAATATCCGATACCGGAAACGACTTCTCTTTTAGCGGGAAGCATTCGTGACATACTTCTCGTCGTTTTGCTCGTGGTGGCGAACGGGTTTTTTGTTGCCGCCGAATTCGCATTTGTCGCGGTCAGAAAATCGCGTATCGAGATCCTCGCCAAGGAAGGTTCGAAACCTGCCGAGCGTCTGCTCGTGCTGCTAAACAATCTCAATGCGTATCTATCGGCGTCACAGCTCGGTATTACGCTTGCGTCGCTTGGTCTCGGATGGGTTGGCGAGCCAGCGATTGCGGCACTACTCGACAAGGCTTTGGGTGAGACCATGCCTGCCGCGTGGCTCCATATTATCTCTTTCATCGTTGCGTTCGGGCTGATCACGAGCCTGCACATCACCATCGGCGAGCAGGCTCCAAAGCTCGTCGGCTTGCAGCTTGCCGAGCGCGTGGCAATGGCGACGGCTCTGCCGATGGTCATTTTCTATCGCACCTTCAAGCCATTTATCCACGTTCTGGATTGGGCCAGTGCAAAGATCGTCGGCCTCGTCGGCATCGAGGCGACAAGCGAAGAAGCCTCGATCTACACCGAGGACGAGATACGCCAGTTGATCCGCATCTCCGAGGAAAGCGGTTATGTGAACGAGGAAGAAAGGACGCTGATAAACAAGGTGTTCGAATTTTCCGAGACAACCGTCAAAGAAGCGATGATACCTCGAACTGAGATCACTGCGGTTCTCGAAAGCAGCACGCTGGCCGAGATCGCAGCGGCGTTTTATGAGAGCGGCTATTCGAGGCTTCCCGTTTATCGTGGTTCGCTTGACGATATCGCTGGCGTTTTGCACAGCAAGGACCTCGTAAGGTTTGTGAGTCGTCCCAAAAGTTTCAAACTCGCGGACATCCTTATCAAACCAAGTTACGTCGTCGATACCGCCCGGCTCGAGGACGTTCTTCGGCAAATGCAGCGGGAAAAATTCCATTTCGGTTTTGTTGTCGACGAACACGGTGGCGTCGAGGGAATCATTACTCTCGAGGATCTGCTCGAAGAGATCGTCGGCGACATCTCGGACGAACACGACACCGAGGTCGATGAACAGATCGATGAGCAGCCCGATGGGAGCTATGTGCTCGACGGCGGGCTTGCAGTTCGTGATCTCAATCGCCGCGAGGAAATGAATCTACCGCTGTCTGAGGCATACACGACGGTCGCCGGATTCCTGATGTCCGAGACGGGACAGGTTTTGTCCGTCGGCGACACAGTGCCGTTTAACGGACATATTTTCACGATCGAGAAGGTCGAGAAGCACCGGGTGATGCTCGTTCGAATGGAAAAGACCGCTCTGTAAATTCGTAGCCACCGCAATTCGCAGGCGGCAAAGACCAAAACCCTCTCGATTCTTTCCTTTGCATCTTTGCATCTTTGCATCTTTGCGTCTTTGCGTTGAAAATCATACTCAGAGGTATTCACAAAAATGAGCTTTATCGAACAGGTTTGGGCACGCGAGATAATGGATTCGAGAGGGAATCCGACGATCGAGGCCGAGGTTATTCTTGAGGACGGAACTCAGGGACGTGCGGCGGTGCCGAGTGGGGCTTCGACGGGTGAGAACGAGGCTGTAGAGCTGCGCGACGGCGACAAATCACGTTACTTGGGCAAAGGCGTCCTGACTGCGGTTAAGAACGTTAACGACATCATCGGCCGCGAACTCGAAGGGCTCGATTGTCTCGACCAGACGCTGATCGACCAGACGATGATCGATCTCGACGGTACGGAAACGAAATCGAAGCTCGGTGCAAATGCGATCCTCGCAGTCTCATTAGCAAATGCGCGTGCGGCGTCGGCGTTTCAGGAAATGCCGCTTTACCGCTACATCGGCGGCACAAATGCCAAGACACTGCCCGTTCCGATGATGAATATTCTCAACGGCGGTGCTCACGCAGACAACAATGTGGATTTTCAGGAATTCATGGTGATGCCGGTCGGTGCCGAGAGTTTCACCGAAGCTCTGAGGTGCGGTGCTGAGATCTTTCACAACCTCAAAGATGTGCTCAAATCTCGAGGCTACTCAACCAGCGTCGGTGACGAAGGCGGCTTTGCACCGAACCTCAAATCTAACGAGGAAGCGGTCGAAACAATACTCGAAGCCATCGACATTGCCGGATACAAGGCAGGCGAAAATGTAATGATCGCCCTCGATCCGGCGTCGAGCGAATTTTTTAACGGTACGCATTACGTATTCAAAAAGAGTGATAAGCGTGAACTTACGCCTGACGACATGGCCGCCTATTGGGCAAATTGGTGTTCTCAATATCCGATCATCTCGCTCGAAGACGGCATGGCCGAGAATGATTGGGACGGTTGGGTGAACCTCAACAACCGCGTTGGTAAAACGGTCCAGCTAGTCGGCGACGATCTGTTTGTAACGAACACTAAATTCTTACAAAAAGGAATCGAACTAGGTGCGGCAAACTCGATACTTATCAAGGTCAACCAGATCGGGACACTCACGGAAACGCTCGATGCAATTGAGCTTGCACGCACAAACAACATGACCGCCGTCATCTCGCATCGCTCCGGTGAGACCGAGGACAGCTTCATCGCCGACCTCGCCGTCGCTACAAACGCCGGCCAGATCAAGACCGGAAGCCTGTGCCGCAGCGACCGAATCGCCAAGTACAACCAGCTTCTCCGCATCGAAGAAGACCTCGGCGACAGCGCAAAATATCCCGGCCGCAAGGCGTTTTATCAGATAAAATAACAATGAACTATCAACTACAAGCTAATAACTATTCTCTAAGAGCTTCTTTTCTGTCAGTTACTAGTGGTTAGTTTGTAGTATTAGTTTATGGACATCCGCGAAGCCCTTCTCACAGAACATTCCAAAAGTCAGACGTTGAAGATCGTCAACTATATCAACGGCGATCCGATAAAGTTCAAGCAACTGATGGGCCATTTTCTCGGGCGGACGTATCGCCTTTCCCAGCGTGCAGCGTGGGCGGTGACGTACTGTGCCGAATATCATCACGAGTTGGTAAAACCATATTTCAACAAGCTCGTTGAGCAGCTCGAACGCGACGACGTTCACGTCGCGGTCCGCCGAAACGTGGCGAGAATGCTCCAGTTTGTCGAGATCCCAAAACGATACCAGGGGCGTGTGTTCGACGCTTGCTACAACCTTTTCGCGAACCCCGCTGAGCCCGTCGCCGTAAGAGTATTTTCGATGACGGTTGCAGCGAAGGTCGCCAAGAATGATCCCGAATTATTAGAAGAACTCCGGCTCGTCGCCGTTCAGCATCCAGAAGCCGCGACCGCTGGATTTCGCAGTCGCTGTCGAAGAGTTCTTGGTGTATGAAAAAGGTGATCGTCATTGGCTCCGGTGGTTCGGGCAAATCTACTTTTGCTCGTGAGCTTGGCGAACGCACCGGTATTGAGGTCATACATCTGGATCAAGAGTATTGGCGTCCGAACTGGGAAAAGACACCGACCGACGAGTGGGAAGCCAAGGTCGCGGCGATGCTCGAACGCGATTCGTGGATAATGGATGGCAATTTTGGCGGCACTCGCGAAATGCGTATGCGTGCCGCCGACACGATTATCTTTCTCGACCTGCCGAGACACATCTGCCTCTATCGCATCCTCAAACGCACGTTTCAATACCACGGCCGTAGCCGTCCCGACATGACCGAGGGCTGTAACGAGCGATTCGATCTTGAATTCATTCTCTGGGTGTGGAATTATCCGAATGCAACACGAGATCGAGTCTTGAGTGCAGTGGCGGCATTTCCCGAGAAGAGAGCGATAAGGCTGCGAACTAAAGCTGAAATAGCCGAATATTTGCGTGGAGTAGATATCGATGATGGAAAGTGAAAGAAACGGATTTCAGGTAAGTACTGATAGATCTCGGCTGAACCTCGACGCGATCCACGAGTTTCTTTCCCAAGAAAGCTATTGGGCTCAAAACCGCACGTTCGAACAAACAAAAACAGCTATCGAAAACTCGATCTGTTTCGGCGTTTATCACGGCGAAAAGCAGATCGGGTTTGCTCGTGTTGTGAGCGATCAGGCAACCTTTGCGTATATCGGTGATGTCTTTATCATCGACGAATTTCGTGGACGCGAGCTTAGCAAATGGCTGATGGAAGTGATCGTCGAACATCCAGATCTACAGGGTTTGAGGCGCTGGGTTTTGGCGACGCGTGATGCCCACGGGCTGTACAAACAATTCGATTTTGACGCACTGCGCTTTCCTGAACGCTGGATGGAACGCATAGCCCCCGATGCATATTGAAGGAAATCGTACAGAGTCACAGGTGTGAACGAACGTGCCGTCTCCAGCATACTCGACTTCGACGCATTATCACTCTTCGTTCCGACGGTCGAGAATGTATTGGTTTGCGAGATGCACCGCGTCGGCATGCTCATTCACTCTCGCTTTTCTGACCAGAGGGGGCACTCTCGTCTCCACTCGCTTTACTGGTCACCGAGGTAATGAGCTATCGCCGTTGCCATCGGCGAATGCTTTGCGGTAGGCTATGTCTTTATGTCAATAGCACCTTCGCAGAGAACTGCTAATTTTCGCTACGCAATACGTAATGTTGTGGCGGCTGCCGATGCTTTGAAACGCTCAGGGCGGGAGGTCGTCTCGCTCAATATCGGCGACCCCCAGGCATTTGGGTTTCGGCCTCCGGGGTATGTGACCGAGCCGGTGGTGAAGGCCTTGCGGGATGGATTTACGGGATATGCTTCGTCGGCAGGGCTGTACGAGGCGAGGGAAGCTGTCTGTGCGTATTCCTATCGGGCGGGCGTTGAGACGTCGGTCGATGAGGTCGTGATGACCTCAGGGGCGTCGGAAGGTGCTGATCTGGTGCTGACCGCTCTGCTCGATCCGGGCGACGAAGTCCTGCTTCCGGCTCCGGGATATCCCTTGTATGACGCGATCCTGAACAAGCTCGGGGCAAAGGCGGTTTACTATCGTCTGCACGAAAATGAAGCCTGGCAGCCCGACGCGGACGAGATCGGAAAGATTGTCACACCACGGACACGAGCAATTGTCCTTATCAATCCGAGCAATCCAACCGGTGCCGTTATTCCGGCTGAAACGACGGCGAAGATGCTTGAGATCGCCGCGAGCAACGAGCTCGTGGTCATTACCGACGAGGTTTATCGCGACCTTTGTTTTGGGACGCCTCCAGCTCCGGCTTCGCTGTTGGCACTTGGTAGCGACGTGCCCGTGATCACGCTTGAGAGCTTGTCGAAGACCCACATGCTCTCCGGCTGGCGTGTCGGTTGGATGCGATTTACCAACGCGGCATCGATGCCGCGACTGATCGAGGCGATCGGCAAACTCGCGAGCGGCCGTCTGTGTTCGCCGACGCCCGCACAATACGCTGTGAAACCTGCGCTGACGTGCGACGACGGGTTTGTCGCGAATTTTATTAACGAGATCAGCGTTCACAGAGACCTCGCCGTCAGACGCGTCAAAGAGATCGAAGGCCTCTCCTGCACCGTCCCCGCCGCCGCATTCTATCTGATGGTCAAAGTTAACGACCTAAGCGGAGGAACGGACGAACATTTTGCGTTGAATCTGCTACAGGAAACCGGCGTGCTAGTGGTACACGGTTCGGGATTTGGCACGCAGCCTGAGGAAGGCTATTTCAGGCTCGTATATCTCGCTGAAGAAACGATCTTGAATCAGGCGTTCGATGGAATAGCCTCAGTTGTAGAAAAGCGGACGTTACCAGCCATGCCCGAAACAGCCCGCTTAGGAACCACAACCCGGGTCTAAACACTCATTATTTCAGCTTCTTTATTCTTACTAAGCTCGTCGACCTTTGCGATGTGAGCATTGGTAAGCTTTTGGACGTCTTCGAGACCGCTGCGTTCTTCGTCCTCAGAGATATCTTTGTCTTTGAGCCGTTTTTTTAGCAGATCGTTTGAGTGGTGGCGAACGTTGCGGATCGCGATGCGATGTTCTTCGGCGATCTCGTGGGCTTGCTTGGCAAACTGCTTGCGACGCTCTTCGGTGAGGGCGGGAACGCTGAGGCGAATGATCTTGCCGTCATTCGAAGGCGTGAGGCCGAGGTTCGCGGCAATGATGGCCTTTTCGATGGCGGCCATCTGGGTCGCGTCCCAGGGCTGAACGGTCAGCATCGCCGGTTCTGGTACCGCAACAGAAGCCATTTGGCTCAGCGGCGTCGGCACGCCGTAATAATCGACGGAAACAGTGTCGAGCATTCCGACCGTCGCTCGTCCGGTGCGAATATTACCAAGCTTTCGCTTAAAATCCTCCGCGACCGCATCCATCTTCGGTCCGGTTTCTTTTATGACTTCTTGTGCACTCATAAGATTAGTGAACAGTGAATAGTGAATAGTGAATAGTGATGAGCCTCATACCGGTATTTCCGTATTTCTTAGACTGTTCACTATTCACTGTTCACTATTCACTAATTAGTTACCAGCGTGCCTATCGACATGTCGCCGCACACCGCTTTTACGATATTACCGTTTTCACGCATGTTAAAGACCATGATCGGGAGATCGTTATCCCGGCAAAGCGAGATCGCCGAGGCATCCATTACGTTGAGACGCTTTTCGAGAACTTCCTGAAACGTTATCGTTTCGAATCGAGTCGCCGTCGGATCTTTGACCGGATCGGCGGTGTAAATGCCATCGACTTTGGTACCTTTGAGAATAACGTCAGCCTGGATCTCAAGTGCTCTCAGTGCCGCGGCAGAATCAGTAGTAAAATACGGATTTCCGGTCCCGGCTGCAAATATGACAACACGTTTTTTCTCAAGATGCCGCACTGCACGCCGACGAATGAAAGGCTCAGCAAGCTGCGGGATGTCGATAGCCGACATCACGCGGGTATTGACATCAACCCGCTCAAGGGCGTCTTGCAGAACGACCGCATTCATCACGGTGGCGAGCATACCGATGTAATCGGCCGCCGCACGATCCATGTTTCCGGCGGATTCCGAAACACCGCGAAAGATATTGCCGCCGCCGACCACGATCGCGATCTCGATACCGAGTTCGTGAACGGTCTTCAGCTCTTTCGCCGCCGCATCCGCAACCTTGGTATCAATACCATAATTCTGCGAGCCCATCAGAGCCTCGCCGGAAAGCTTTAGGAGGATTCGGTTGAAAGATGGCGTAGCCATAAGTTTATTGAGTTATAGAGTTCGTTGAGTTTGTTGAGACAATACTCTCATAACTCAACGAACTCTATAAACTCTACGAACTGATCGCTACGCGATCATAGATGCGACTTCCGCTGCGAAATCGTCAGCTTTCTTCTCGATACCTTCTCCCATTTTGAAGCGGGAGAAGCGGCGTATCGAGATATTTTCTTTGATCGAAGCGATCTTTTCGGCAACGAGTTCGCCGACGGTTTTCGACGGGTCTTTGACAAACGGCTGATCGACAAGAACGTTGTCCTCGTAGAACTTATTCAGACGGCCCTCGATGATCTTACGGAGAACTTCCTCAGGCTTGCCCGCGTTTTTAGGATCGTTCTTGAGCTGCTCCATCAGGATCTCACGCTCCTTTGCGAGATCGCCATCGGGAACATCGCTACGATTGGTGAAACGCGGATCGGTCGCTGCGATGTGCATCGCAACATCCTTGACGAGCTGTTGAAACTCTTCGCCACGCGAGACGAAATCGCTTTCGCAATTGATCTCGACGAGAACCCCGACCTTGCCGCCCATGTGGATATACGAACCGACGGCTCCCTCGGCGGTCACGCGTCCGGCTTTCTTTCCGGCCTGTGCCATACCTTTTTTGCGAAGCACGTCCATTGCCGCCGCTTCGTCGCCATTTGCTTCGACAAGTGCATTCTTGCAATCGATCATGCCTGCACCTGATTTTTCACGCAGTGATTTCACTGCCGCTGCTGTAACTTCTGCCATAACTTAACTCCAATAATTACCTATGAAAAAGCGTAGCCAATCGCCGAACACCGGAAAAAAGCTACGCTTGTTAATTCAAAAAACTATGTTAGCTTGCTGTCGCTTCCGTGCTTTCTTCGGTTGTTGCTTCTGTTGTTTCAGCAGCTGGCTCTTCGGCCGGTGCTTCCGCAACAGGCTCAGCGTCGGCGGTCAGTTCCATATCGGCAGAGACGACATCGTCTTCTTCCTCATCAGGAACTTCAGCCGATTCCATCTCGGCACGCTCGTCTTCGCTAAGGTATTCCTTAGGAATGGACGAAAGTGCGATCTCGACCTTCGCGGCCTCGGCTGCAGCTTCTTCCTCAGTTGGCTCAGCAACTGCAACGCCGCCTTCGGTTCCGACCTGCTTGCCCTCGATGATCGCATCAGCGATACGCGAGGCAAAGAGACGGATAGCACGAAGAGCGTCGTCGTTACCCGGAATGACGAGGTCGATGCCATCGGGCGAGCAATTCGTGTCAACCACAGCGACGATCGGAATGCCAAGATTGTTGGCCTCCTTGATAGCGATGTCTTCTTTGCGGACATCGATGACGAACATGAGATCAGGCATTCCGTTCATGTCCTTGATGCCGGCGAGATTCTTCATCAATTTTTCGTGAGCACGAGTAAGCTGCAAACGCTCTTTCTTGGTGAGCATTTCAAAGCGGCCGTCCTCTTGCATCGTCTCGATCTCTTTCAGTTTGTTGATTGATTTTTTGACGGTTTCGTAGTTCGTCAAGAGGCCGCCGAGCCAGCGGTTGTTGATGTAAAACTGTCCGCAGCGTTCCGCTTCCTCCTTGATCGCTTCCTGAGCCTGACGCTTGGTGCCGACGAAGAGAACCTTCTGATTCGGACGAGCACTCAAGGATTCGGTGACCCAATTGAGCGAGTCGCGAAACAATTTCTGCGTTTTCTGCAGATCTATAATATAAATGCCGTTGCGCTCTCCAAAGATGTATTCCTTCATCTTCGGATTCCAACGGCGAACCTGGTGACCAAAATGAACCCCTGCTTCGAGGAGCTCTTTCATCGTAACTGTAGCCAAAACTTTATTCTCCTGGTTT
>JANPDK010000128.1:0-3250 GCA_031431415.1 Acidobacteriota bacterium
TCCGTATCACGATCAAAAGTGCCAAATTCGATCTGTCCAGCCCCGTGTGCAGCCAGTACTTTGTAGAGCCGAAAATCTTTGTCATCATCCGAAAATTCCGCCACCGTCGACGGCAGATAGATCGTCTTTCCGTCGCCGATCCGGCTTTCCTGCGCAATCGCGGCGATTGGAGCGATCTCGATCTCTTTGCCGGTCAGGGCCTCGACATACAGCCGCAAAACGTGCTGGATCGATTCGAGCGACAGCCCAGTTTGCGTCTTTTGCAGGCGGTCATTCGACTCACGCGTTTCAAGAGCAAAATAGCTCCGGCGAGCTTTCGCTGAACCCGCCGCAGTCTCGGCTAGTCCGTTCTCGACCCAATCTTCGAACTGTTCGATAGAAACTTTGTTGAGTGCCCCGGCGCTCGATTTGAAAGCGGCGAGAGCACTCTCGGCGTCGTTCTCAGCGATCCGGGCGGTCAATTGCAATACGTGGCGGATCGATACTTCAGGAGCGTGGCGTTTGCGGGACGAGATCTGCCCTGTGACTTTAGGGGTTGCTCGCAAAAAGGAAATGAGAACCGCGTTTCCGTGTTTGGCGATGATTCGCGAGACGGTTACCCAATCGTCAAACGCGGTCGGTGAATCAGCTAGGACTTTGCTTCCCGAGGCGACAAAATGGAGCGTCACGCTGCCGCCGAATTCGAGAAACGCTGCCGCTCCTTCCATCAGGCGAACGGCGGCCTCAGCCGACAAACCTTCGAAAGCGTCAGGCAGATTCTGCCAAAGGTCCGCGGTCAATCCACCGGTCCGATTCGCAAAATCTTTGGCGAGAACTAATACCGCATCCGCGACGCGACGATCTTCAAACGCCGTTATTGAGGCCGCTACTTTTGGCGTGTGGACGAGAAAGTCGGCACTGTGCTTTGCGCTGCGTTGTGCGATCTCAGCCGCAAGCTCAAAGATATCGGTGAGCAGCTTTTCGTCATCGACAGCAGCAGCGATCTCAGGAATGAGGAGAAATGAGTCGAGTGCCGTTGAACTCGACAGTACAAGCTGGCGAGTACATGTCTGAAACACCGCTGCTCGTGCGCCTTCAGGCACACGATTCATGCCGCCGATGCCGTCAGCAAAAAACTTGGTCCCCGCGTCCGCACTTCCCATCGCAAGACGCCGGCCGAATTCGCCCCAGTGACGCAGGTCGTCAGATGACAGCACCTTCGCCGCCTTAGGGACTGCCTCGACAAACTCGCGGCTCACACGCAGAGACACGCCCGCCAAAGCCGCACTGATCTCAAGTGCCGCCCGCCGCTTGTCCGCCGGAAGGCGCGAAAGCCGCGCCGCTAGGCCCGTAAAGGTCTGTTTATTGTTCCCCGCGTTTTCAGCCACGGTTAAAGTTTAAAGGATATGAGCGAGTTGGGAAATGTGAGCCGTCTCAATGATGATGCTCGCCGGTCATTTCGTTGAGTTTTGAGATGTCGAGCAATTTCGAAAAATCGTCAAAATGAAACATCGTCTCGTCTTTGCAGTGGTCGCAAAAGAACGTTACGTCTTCGCCGAGGTACATATCCTTGAGGTGATAGGCGATAAAGCAACCGTAACAACGCTGAATGCGTTTGCCAAAATCTTTGAGCACGTGAGCCTCGGTTTCCATAAAGCGAAAGAAATCCCCACGCCGTATGCGCAGGTGGTACTGACTATTTGACGACGCCGCGTTTCGACATTTCTATGAACTCCGTCAGGATATCGACCTCGCGGCAATCTTCGATCTCTTCGCGAATGCGTTCCAGAGCCTGGCTCGTGTTTAGCTTTGACGAGAGCAAAAGGTGAAATGCGTGGTTGAGTTTTTCGGTCGTGTCTTTTGCATAGCCGCGGCGTTTCATTCCGAGACGGTTCATCCCGTAACACTTGGCGTGATTTCCCTGAATGATCGCGAAAGGCAGAGCATCTTTGACGACAACAGAATAACCGCCGACAAACGCTTCGAGGCCGATACGGCAGAATTGATGAACTCCGGAATATGCTCCGATACTAGCCCTATCGGCGATCTGAACGTGTCCGGCGAGCGTGGCTGCGTTTGCCATGATGATCTCGCTGCCGAGTTGGCAATCGTGTGCAACGTGCGCCTGTGCCATCAGCAGATTGCCGTCGCCGATACGCGTCACGCCGCCGCCGCCTGTCGTGCCGCGATGGATGGTGACGAATTCGCGTATGTGATTTCGCTTCCCGATCTCGGTCGAGGTAGGTTCACCAGCATATTTGAGATCCTGCGGCCCTAGGCCGATCGAGACAAATGGGAAGGCGTGTGTCTCGGCACCGATCGAAGTTTTACCATCCACAACTACATGCGAATCCAGCCGCACACCATCGCCCAAACGCACCTCAGCTCCGACCGTGCAGAATGGTCCTATGTAACAGTCGTCGCCTATTTGCGCTTTTGGGCTGACTATTGCGGATTCGTGAATGACTGCTGACATCGAAATGGAAATATTAATTGATCGATTCCGAGGTCGTTTCGACCGGATCCGACGAAATCTTCTCTTTTGGTTTTATGAGGATCACAACCGTAAAAACTGTCGTAACGATCAGGCACAGCAAGGGCGATAACGCACCCGTAATCGCACCTACGGCTATCGCGATAACGCCCAGGTTGCGTTTGCCTTTCTTGATGCCCAGGATAAGAGGAACGATCCCAACCACCAGTCCGAAGCCAAAGCCTCCAAGGATGATGTAATAAAAGTAATTGTCGTAAAATTCTCTAAGCTGATCCTGTGTCATATTCTCCTATTTTGAGCGATCCACGATGATACTTAAGATCTCCGCCTCGGCCGTTATCTTTCCGTCGACGCTGGCGACACCGTGCATTTTTTGCACCTTGCTGCCGATGCGCAGTGCGGTTACTTCGAGCCTCAGCGTATCCCCCGGAACTACCGGATGGCGGAATCGGGCATTGTCGATGCCTGTAAAAAACGGTATCTTGTTCTCGCGATCGTCAAATTCGCGCAGGGCTAAAATAGCTCCGACCTGAGCCAGAGCCTCGATCTGCAACACGCCCGGCATTACCGGTGCACCGGGAAAATGCCCCGTAAAAAAATGTTCGTTCGCCGTCACCTGCTTGATGCCGACAATACGAATACGCGGCTCAAGCTCGATGATCTTATCGACCAGCAAGAACGGATATCGGTGAGGTAGAATCTTGGCAATCGCGACTGAATCGAGGATCGACATAATGCTTTACACGAAATGAAAACAAAAAAGCCGGCAAAAGGCAA
>JANPDK010000129.1:0-31588 GCA_031431415.1 Acidobacteriota bacterium
CCGCCTACCGTCGGACCGCTGGCTGCCAGCCTGCTTGTGAATCCGTCTAATATTGGCCCACTGCCTGGCGTGGCTTGTAAGCTCAACACGCTGGCTGCCAGCCTGCGGTCCGACAAACGCATGTATCTGAACGAACTCGAGCCGGCGACGCAGAAAGCGGTCGTGGATTTTTTCACAGCAAACAAGGATGAGATCGTATCAGACCTCTTCGCCGGGGACGGCATTCATGCGGCAGGCTGGGTCATGGTGGCCTTCAAGGCGACCGACAAGCCGCGTTGGGTGATACGCTCGTCTGCCGACACGATCAAATTCTTTGGCGAAGGCAAGGTTGAGCTAACGCGAAACGGTAACCTAAAGATTGGCCGTGTAACCATGCAACGGAAAGGCGGCGACGGGGGTCGTGAGACCGCGAAGCAGCTGCAATTTAAAATCAACCCGGTTCAGCTTTTCAACTAATCTAGGAAACCTGGAGCTTTGTCGGAAATCATTCTTTCCGCCTAATCGGAGCCGATTTCATCTTCCTCGGTTGGCTGGGAATAGCTATTCGCTGCGACTGCATCGTCTCCAATGATATAGTAGTAACGAGCATTCTTAAGGGCATCGTGAACTTCCGGAATGTCCGTTTCAGCAACATCATTTTCCCCTTTCTGGTAATGAACAAAGATGTTGTTCTCTTTCCCTTCGATAACCCATATTTGACTAGTAAACGCATGCTTCCTAAAGCAAGCAAAAGCCATGGGGCCGATTGCCGCCCTTTCGTGTGAAATTAACAGAGCCTTACCGTATTCCTTGGCAAATTCCTCCTTCCTGGTTTCCAGCATCAATCGGAATCGTTCTTCAGCCTGATCCTCACTCTCATAAGAGTTTCCAGTTGACTTGCCTAAAACTATTTCTAGCCGTCCGGATCCTTTCGTTGATCTTAAATAGGCTTTGGGCTGACTGCCTGGCACTTCGTTCCATGCCTGCGGGAGCGAAAGACGAAATTGTGTCGAGTAGATCCCCGCAACGGCAATAAGACCTAAGACGATGCATCCCACTAACGTTATAGCACTGGTGACGAAAAAGGACGGATTAATTGGCGGCGAAACATAGGTCCAAAAAAGCATTAGAGCTATTGTAGCCCCGAACGCAGTAAATATCGCGGGCGCGATCATCCACTGACGGATCTTTATTTCCATTATTCGAGCTAATGATTGCAAGCAAAGTTGAAGAGCCCCACCCGTTACGACGACACATGCCAGAAGGCCATAAACTGGGGCTCCGCTAGCGATAAATCCAACTATGGCTCCAAAGGTGGATGATCCAGTTAAAGCGGTGCCTATGAATTCAACAAGCAGTCGAACGACAAAATAGGCAACCAATCCGGCCGCGGCTGAAAGTATGGCAGCAACCGGGACTGCAAAGATCATTACGAATATAGCTCCGACTATACGAGGTGCTGTAAGTTTTTCACGACCATTCATTTTGCTTGAATGAAATATGTTATCTGGTCAATGCGATTATTCTTTGAGCCATTCCCAATTCCCGTGATACTAGTTTCTACAACATTGATTTTGGGCGTTCGGCCAATCGGCAATTTTGTTACCAGGAATAACAATTATATGTAATACACGGATACCGTGTATGACGAAGACGAAATAATAACGACCTTCTGGTGGAGCAATTGTAAGTCAAGATTCGAAAAATTTAAAGGAAATTTCTCACAATGCAGCGAAAAGGCGGCGATGGCGGCCGTGACACGGCGAAGATGCTGCAGTTTAAGATCAACCCTGCTTTGTTATTTGCAAAACGATTGATACTAACGCCTATTTCAAACGACCGGCGACGACCTTGTGCAGAGTGCTTGCGATGTAAGTTTGATAGGGCATACCCTCTTTGGCGGCGCGGGCCTGAATCTTTTCCAGATCGCGGGATGAAATTCGGATATTGATTCGCTTGTCTTTTTGAAGCGTTCCGCTCGCAGCGTCTTCCAACATCCGTTTTTCGTCACGAAAGTTTTGAATGCTTTCAAACTCACCAAGTTCAAAATCACCCAGGATTTGAAGCTCTTCCTGATCAAACTGCATACCATTTTTTTTCATGATAGATACTCCCGTGTTGCTTTGCTGCTTGGAATAATGGTCTTAAGGAATAATTCAGCCAACGATAATTCGATGCTACAATTTAGGATCAGCTTAGTTTTTTGACGCAAAATGAGATTTTCACGCAGCCAAATTACGGGAGCGGTGCTCGTTCTTGTATTTATCCTACTCATTGCCCTCATACGAGCCTTTACGTTGTTATAAAGATTAACCTTCCAATTTTGCGTCCATTGTGATCTCGGCTTTCAGTAGTTTTGAGATCGGGCAGCCGGCTTTTGCGTTATTGGCGGCAGTCATGAATGCTTCCTCGCTCGCGTCCGGCACTTTGGCGGTGACATCGAGATGAACTTTGGTGATAGCGAAACCGTCCTCGAGTTTTTCTAATCGAACCGACGCCGTCGTGTTGATGCTGTCGGCCGTCAATCCCGCCGCTCCGAGTTGACCGGACAATGCCATCGAGAAACAGCCCGCGTGTGCAGCCGCTATCAGCTCCTCGGGATTGATCCCCATGCCGTCTTCAAAACGAGTGCTGAACGAATATTGTGTGTCCGACAACACGCCGCTGTCAGTCGTGATCTTGCCGCCGCCTTCCTTGATACTGCCGTTCCACGCGGCTGATGCTTTACGTAACATAATTATTTATTTGCCTCCGATAAATCGATGTAATGAGTTTAACACGACAGAAATTAACGGCTAAACGTGCGGCTCACCCTGTAAGGATCCCGCCATCGAGCGTCGACCGTCATGGATGTGAAAGTTGCCATAACAGAGCATTCGAAGGATCGCATCGGGACGCGCGTACCAGCTCGCCCACGCAAGCGGGGAATCGCCGTTCGCATCTTTTGCGTCGACTTTGGCTCCAGCGTCGAGTAGTAATTTAATGGTCTCTTCTGTGCCGAAGGCAGCCGCACGATGCAGCGGGGTTTCGCCTTTCGTTCTGCAATCCCGCATGAAACCGCCTGTTTCGACAAATGGTTTAGTAGCGCAATTTGGGTCCGCACCATTGCCGAGAAGTACCTTGATAACGAGATCGCGAGCCAGCCGTTCCGTTGTACAGAGAGCAGCGTGCAGCGGCGACTCGCCTGTATCCGCGAGCGGCTTATTCACATTCGCACCCTGCTCGATAAGGAACTGGCAGAGTCGCCAATGACCGTGAAATGCCGCTCCGTTGAGATCGAGGTTCTGACCAAGCGTCTCTATCACCTCACCGTTTGCAAGCAGGAACTTTATCGCGCTGACATCGCCGTAATAGGAGCACCAATTTATCAGCCGAGTGCCATCGCCACCGGTCGATGTCGCCGCCTTACCCGCCGCAAGGTAATCAAACACCAGGTCTGTGCGGCCATTCGCGATCCGCTGAATGATATTGTCCTTCACTGACATACAAATCGGCCTCCTTTCTAAGTTAACGAGTCGGTTTGCCCGACATTGTGAAAACGATTTTGCCGCCCGCGTTGATGTCCGCGTGGGTCAAATATCGGCGATCTAGCACTCGGCCATTTAGTTCGACTTTTGATACAAATACGTTTTTGTCGTTCTGATTCTTAGCCTCGATCGACAGCATTCGTCCATTTTCTAGCTTTATTTTCGCTGTCTTGACGACCGGGCTGCCGAGCGAATATTGGCCGGAGCCGGGAGCGACCGGGTAGAAGCCGAGCGCCGTGAAGAGGTACCATGCCGACATCTGGCCGCAGTCGTCGTTACCGCCGAGGCCGTCGGGTGTTGGTTTGTATTGATTCTTGAGGATCATGCGGACGCGTTCTTGCGTCTTCCACGGAGCGTCGGTCCAGTTGTAGAGATAGGCAGCGTGATGCGCGGGCTCGTTGCCGTGGACGTAGTTGCCGATGATGCCTTCGCGGGTAATGTCCTCAGTATCGGCGAAGAATTCGTCAGGCAGGTGCATCGTGAAAAGCTCGTCGAGATGCTCGGTAAATTTCTTTTTCCCGCCGCGAAGTTCGATCATCGCCGAAGGATCATGCGGCACGTAAAGGCTGTAATTCCAGGCATTTCCCTCGATAAAGCCTTGATCGTGAGTCGATAAGACGTCAAATTTCTCGCGAAACTTGCCATCGCTCATTCGCGGCCGCATAAAGCCGCTCTTTGCATCATAAACGTTGCGCCAATTCTCGCTGCGCTTGATGAATTCGTTGTAGATTGCGGTCCTGCCGAGCTTTTTCGCCGCCTGTGCGATCGCCCAATCGTCGTAGGCGTACTCGAGCGTTTTTGAAACCGATGAACCATTTTTGTCCTCGGGCACATAGCCTAGATTCATGTAGTATTCGAGACCGTCGTAATATTTTTGACGCGCAGTTTGAGCTGAGGCTTCGAGAGCTTTGACCGCTTCTGGCCCGGTGAGATTTCCCGTGACGATCGCGTCCGCGATCACGGAAACGCTGTGGTAGCCGATCATGCACCAGTTCTCATTTGCATAGTGTGACCAGACGGGCAGCATCTTATGCACACTCTGATCATAATGCGCCTGCATCGAGCGGATCATGTCGCGATTGCGGGCCGGTTGGATGAGATTGAGCAATGGGTGAAGGGCACGATATGTGTCCCATAATGAAAAAGTAGTGTAGTTGGTAAAGCGTGTCGGATTTGTAATCTCGTCCGCGGTGTAAATACCGTACAGTCGGTCAGCTCTATGAATGTTCTGGTCGATGCCCTTATATTGCCCATCAACATCCATATACACGGTCGGTGCCAGAAAGGCGTGGTACATCGCCGTGTAAAAATTTGTCATCTCGCCCTCGTCGAGGGTGGTGACCTGAATTCTGGATAATTCCTTGTTCCAGGCTGTTTGCGCCTCGCGTTTTACGCGTTCGAAATTCCAATCTGAAATTTCAGACCTGAGATTTGAAATTGCACCGTTGGTTGAGACAGGTGACAGCGCAAATTTGATCTTTATCTTCTCGTTCGCGGTCGTCTTGAAATCGAAGTTTGCGCGTATCTGTTTGCCCGCAGCCTCGGGGAAGTTCTTTGACTGGTCAAATTTTCGCCAGAATCCGCGATAGTCCTGCTTTCCAAAATCCTTGAATCCATACGACGCGAATGGTTTTGAGAATTCCATCGCGAAATAGACAGTACGAGTACGCGCCCAGCCGTTTGTCTGGCGGTAGCCAACGATCGTGTGGTCATTCTCGACGCGAACGAACGTCCAAACATTCTTGTCCTCGTAATTGTAGATCCCGTGCATCAGATCGAGAATGATATGGGCGTTGTCGGAGGCGGGCATCGTGTACTGATGCATCCCGACGCGTGTGGTCGCGGTCATCTCCGCGAGAATATTGTCGTCGTCGAGCTTAACTTTGTAGTAACCAGCCTCAGCAGTTTCGTTTGCATGGGAATAGGCCGAGCGAAAACCACTCTTCGGGTCGCCTTTCGTCCCCGGCTCCAACTGCAGCGGCCCGACTGTCGGCATTACGAGAAAATCACCAAGATCACTGTGTCCCGTTCCGCTAAAATGCGTGTGCGAAAATCCGACGATCTCTTTGTCTTCATATTGATAACCGGCGCAATATTTGTACGTGTCTTTGTTGTACTTCCCACCAATATTATGAGGCTGCTGATCGGTATCGGGCGACAGCTGCACCGAGCCAAACGGCACAGTCGCACCGGGAAACGTGTGCCCCATCCGTTGGGTTCCGATGAGCGGATTGACGAACTGAATGTAGTTCGTTGCTGGTTGGGCAAACAAACTTACTTGAAAAGTCAGCAGGACAGCGATCGCGATAATTTTTCTCATTGTGTTAGGGTTCGAGCCGAGTTCGAAAAACAGCTTCTCGCTCCTAGCTGCCAGCCGCGAGCCAAACTGTCTCTTTGTACGAATATATAGCGAAACTCCCGGCGGGTCTAATATCTGTGTTAATCTGTGTTCATCTGTGGATGAAACTGCTGTAAAGCCAACGATTTACGCCATTTCCGGGCCGACCTGTTCGGGAAAAACTGCGCTCGGCGTAGAATTAGCTTTGCGAGTCGGCGGTGAGGTGATCAATTTTGATTCCGTGCAGATCTACAAGGGTATTGACATCGCGACTGCGAAGCCGACAGAGGAAGAGATGCGCGGCGTGCCGCATCATTTGATCGATTATGTCGATCCGACCGTCAACTACACCGTGGCTGATTGGGCAAATGATGCGGCGGAGAAGATCGCTGAGATCGAATCGCGTGGTGTCGTGCCGATCTTGGTTGGCGGGACGGGATTTTATTTGCGAACGCTGCGGCAGCCGCTGTTTGACAGTCCGAAAACTGACCGAGATCTTCGCGAAAGGCTAGGCATGATCCATCGCGAACGCGGTGCAGAGCATCTTCACCGGATGTTGATGCGCGTCGATCCGGAGATCGCCGGGAAGTTGCCTGTTCGCGACTATGTTCGTGTCATTCGCTCGCTCGAAGTTTTCTTTCAAACCGGCGAGCGTATCAGCAATATGCAGCCGCTTCGTACCGAACCGCCGGAATTTGCGTCGCGAATACAGCTTTTTGTATTAAATCCACCGCGCGATGTCCTTTATGCAAAGATCAACGCACGTGCTAAAACTCATTTCGCCAACGGCCTTGTCGATGAGGTTAAACAATTACTCGCGGACAACGTTAGTGATAGTAACAACGCCCTTGGTGCTCATGCGTATCGTCGGGTGTGCGAATACCTTCGCGGGACGCGCGATCTCGTCTCGGCGATAGAGAAGTCGAAACAGGACGTTCGCAACTACGCGAAGCGGCAGTTGACGTGGTTTCGTGCGGAAGGCGATGTGACGTGGCTCGATGGTTTTGGAGACGAGGAGAGTGTAAGAGACGAGCTTTTTCGGCTGATCGGCTCTGTTTAGGGAAAATTCTTGTTACCGCGGTTATTTCTGATATAATTTGGTCACTTACCCACTGTGTGTTATTGGAATCGAGGATTCGTTATGGAAAAGCAGGCTGCTCAGAACATTCAGGATGCATTTTTGAACTCGGCTCGGCGCGAACGAGTCTCAGTCGTGATACACATGCTCCAGGGCGCAACATTGTCGGGACGGATCAAAAGCTTTGATAAATTCTCGGTCCTGCTCGATGTCGGCGGGCCCGATGTCCTCCTATTCAAACACGCAATTTCATCGATATCGCAGGAGCGAAGACCAACTCCGGAACAGCATTCTTGAAAGGAAAATTCATCACGTTCGAGGGCATAGACGGCAGCGGCAAATCGACGCAACTGCGGATGCTCGCTAGTGTCCTACGCGAACGCGGCGTCGATATTCTGACCACACGCGAACCGGGCGGAACACCGCTTGGCAGACACCTGCGCGAGGCTTTTCTCGAAACGGAAGAAACAGTCGCGCCGATGGCCGAGCTGCTCGCCTTTGCCGCAGACCGTGCTCAACACGTGGAATTTCTGATAAAGCCATCGATAGCTGACGGTCGTGTTGTGATCTCAGATCGGTACGCAGACGCGACATTTGCCTATCAGGGAGCTGGCCGCGGATTTACTACAGATCAGGTCAACAGTGTCATCGAGCTTGCGACCGGCGGGTTGAAACCTGATCTAACGCTATTTTTTGACATCACTGTCGAAGAGGCCATCCGTCGCATGCACGACCGCGATGGGGATCAGGCGAAGCGGAACCGGATGGACGAGGAAACGGCGGAGTTTTATACGCGAGTTCGTGCGTCGTACCTCGGAATCGCAAGCCGTGAGCCGGAGAGATTTAAGATCATCGAGGCGGGCCGCTCGGTCGAGGCGATCCATGCGGATGTAGTCGCGATGGTCGCGGAGCTGATAGATGTTTAGCAAGCTGGTCGGGAATGACGATGTAAAGGACACGCTGCGACGTCTGATCGCAAGCGGGCGTGTGCCTAATTCGCTCTTACTAGTAGGCGACGAGGGTGTTGGGAAACGTCAGTTTGCACTGGAGATAGCGAAAACATTTGTATGTCTTGAACCAGCGGATGGGATCGCGTGCGATATGTGTGCGGCCTGTCGGCGCGTCGATCATGTTGAAATCCCTTCCGGCGACAAAAGGGACAAGGACGATTTCGAAAAGGTTTTCTTTACCGATCACATCGATGTTGGATTGGTCGTCACCTACAAACGAGTGATACTTGTCGACGCGATACGAGAACTCGAACGCCACGCAAACTTTCGTCCTTACGAGGCCCGGGCTCGCGTTTTTATCATCGATGAGGCCGAGAAAATGAATGATAACGCGGCTAACTGCTTACTCAAGATATTAGAGGAGCCGCCGCCGACATCGTTCATCTTTCTAGTCACCTCACGCCCCGACAGCCTGTTGCCGACCATCCGCTCGCGGTGTCAGATGCTGCGGTTTGCTCCGATCGAGACTGAAAAGATTGAGAAATATCTGGTCGAGGAGCGAAAATTCGAGAACGCCGAGGCGCGGCTTGCGGCAAGACTTTCTCGCGGCAGCATCGGACGCGCCGTTTCGATAAACGTCACCGAGTTTCGCACCGCCCGCGACCGGATGCTGAACGTAATAAAGAGCGCGATTCAAACCGGCGATCTCGCAACGATGTTTCGCATTGCCGAAGAACTGAACGACGCTAAGAACAAAGACAAATTCGAAAGCAACCTCGACATCCTCGAATCGCTCATCCACGACGTCTGGTCGCTAAAAGTAAGCGGTGACACGTCTCG
The DNA here is from genome assembly GCA_031431415.1 of Acidobacteriota bacterium. Taxonomy (GTDB): domain Bacteria; phylum Acidobacteriota; class Blastocatellia; order Pyrinomonadales; family Pyrinomonadaceae; genus OLB17. The sequence continues at coordinate 8,713 of JANPDK010000129.1, forward strand.
CGTCGTAAATACCGACGTCACCGACGACCTTGCACGGCTCGCTATCGATGCCGCCCGGGCTGATCTGCCGTCCTGGCTCGCTGAGATCGAGATGCTGCGGCAAAATCTGGCCGTAAATATCAATCGCAAGATCGCGGCAGACGCGCTTTTTGTTTCGATGGCAGGATAGGTAAAATTAGATCATGCAAGCCGAGCAGGAAATCCCAGATCTCGCACCGTCGTCGCTCATCGAACGGCTCGGAGCCGCGACGGCTGTGATCGCGATGGGCACGGCTGGTGCGGTCGGATTTCTTTTTGATCCGGTCAAGTCCAATTTCTTCCCCGTCTGTCCGCTGTATTCGCTGACAGGCCTCGCATGTCCCGGCTGCGGATTGACGCGTGGTTTTCATGCCTTGTTTCACGGCGACGTGATCACGGCTCTTGATTTTAATATGCTGCTGCCGATCTGGGCGGTGATAATTGGGTACGTTTTTGTCTCGCTGATCTTACTCGCGGTACGCGGTCGCGGGCTGCCAATGTGGCCGAGTTATCCGAAGTTTTTGTGGGGATTTATGATCACTCTAGTCGCCTTTGGAGTGCTCAGAAACATTCCCGTCTGGCCTCTGACGATACTATTTCCTTAAGAAGTTTTGCCCGCGAATAACACGAATTAAGACGAATAAAGAGTTTTCTGCTTTCTTCTATTCGTCTTAATTCGCGTTATTCGCGGGCAAAAAAAATCTTATGTGATCTGAACGAGAGGCTTCTCGGCGAGTAGCGATGTTGCGGCTGAGCCTTCTTTTCTCAGAATCTCGACCTCTTTTACAAATTCCTCGACGATATCCGCACCGCCGACGCGGCGCATTGGGACGCCGTTTTTGAAGATCATGCCGACATTCCTGCCGAAGGTGACGCCGAGTTCCGAGTCGTGAGCTTCGCCCGGGCCGTTGACCGCGCAGCCCATGATCGAGAGATGGAGCGGTTCCTCGACGTGGGCGAGGCGGCGTTCAATCTCGGTGACGATCTCGACAAAATTATCGATATCGAGGCGTCCGCAGGTTGGACAGGCTACAACGGTGACGCCGCGTTTTCTTAGTTCGAGAGATTTAAGAATCTCCCAGCCGACACGAACCTCTTCGTGTGGCTCGGCCGCGAGCGAGACGCGAATAGTATCGCCGATCCCGTCGTGAAGCAAAACACCCAAACCGATCGCCGATTTGATCGTTCCGCCAAACGGCGTTCCGGCCTCGGTCACGCCGAGGTGGAGCGGATAGTCGACCTTTGTCGCCATCAGCCGATATGCCTCGACCATGCGGTTTACGTCGGATGCTTTTAAGGAAATGATGGTGTTTGAAAAACCAAGATCTTCGAGAATGCGGACGTGCCGCATACCGCTCTCGACCATTGCTTCAGGCGTTGCCGAGCCGTATTTTTTTAACAGATCTTTCTCAAGCGAGCCGCCGTTCACGCCGATGCGAATCGGCACCTTTTGAACCTCAGCGGCACGCACGACCTCGCGAACGCGATCAATGTGGCCGATGTTGCCGGGATTGAGGCGAAGTTTGTCGATACCTGCGTCGAGGGCTTTGAGAGCGAGCTTGTAGTGAAAATGTATGTCCGCAACGATGGGAACATTTGTGCGTTTGCGTATCTCGTGCATCGCCGCCGCTGCGTCATCATCCGGCACGGCGATACGAACGATCTCGCAACCCGCCTCGACCATCTCTTCGATCTGGCGAATGGTCGCATCGACATCGGTCGTATCGGTCTTCGTCATCGACTGCACAATCACCGGCGCACCACCGCCGATCTGCACATCGCGACCCATCACTGGTCTTGAAACTCACATAGTCGCACCGCAGGCTGCCAGCCTGCGATTAGCTGTTCTAAGAATCTACAAAAAGAAAAACACGCAGGCTGGCAGCCTGCGGTCCGATAAACTACCTTCCGATCAACCTGGAAACATCAAAGAAAATAACCGTGACCATCAGTAGAAGCACGATTGCGAGGCCGCTCAGTTGAATGCGTTCTTTTGCCGCCATCGACAGTGTCTTGCCGAACCACGACATCACTTTTTCGATGCCGAGCACCATGATTTGGCCGCCGTCGAGCATTGGTATCGGGAGCAAGTTCATCACGCCGAGACTGAGTGAGATGTACATCAGCACGGAGAGAAGGCCGAAGAAGCCGCTAGCGAAAACCGTCGTGATAATGACCTGGCCGATGCCGATCGGGCCTGAGACGGTGTCGCGGGCTGAGCGTTCGCCGGTGCCGACCTGGCCGAGGGCCGAGCCTGTCATGCGTAAGATTCTGAGATTTTTGTCGACTGCTTCGGCAGCAGCACCGCCGACGCCTACGGGTTCGAGATTGGTCAACAGGGAAGTATCAAAGCGAATGCCGATCAGCCAATCGTTGTTCTTTTGAACAGCATTTGTCGTAATCTCTTTACGCTCTTCGCCGCGTGTGACGGCGAGAACGATCGGTGCGCCTTTTGATTCGGCGACCATCATCTTCATTTCCTGCGTATTGCGGATCGACTTGCCGTTAACGCTCGTGATCCAGTCGCCTTTTTGGAGGCCGGAGGTCGCGGCGGGAAGTTCGTTGTCGAAACTGCCCACGACTACGGGCTCGGTTCCGGCGTCAGGCGACATTTCGAGAATCCCTCCCGACTGGCCGTTTTCAGTGATCTTGGTCGGCGTGAGGGTAAGCGGCACTCGCTGACCGGCACGCTCGACGATCACGGGAACTTGTTTCTCAGGAATGAGAAGAGCACCATCCTCGATGCGATTCCACGAAGGATTTTCGATGCCGTCGAAATTGACGATCCGGTCGCCGACTTTGATGCCAGCCTTATCAGCCGCACCTTCGGCCTTTACAAAGCCAACGATCGGAGCCGGATTTGCCGGAACTCCGTATATCAGTGCCAGCGTGAACGGTATCGACAGCGCGAGCACAATATTCATGAACGGCCCGCCGAGCATTACCAGAAACTTCTGCCAACGCGGACGCAGTTCATACAGCTCGGACTCAGGTACAGGCTCGGTCGAATCGTCTTTCGCCTCGAGCGGCCCGGCACCTTCGTCGCCGTAAAGTTTGACGTACGCTCCGAGCGGGATCGCCGAAATTCGATAATCCGTGTGGCCATATTTAAAGCCGATCACACGCGGCCCTAGGCCGAAGAACGAGTACGCCTCGACACGCATTCCAAAGATCTTGGCCACGATAAAATGGCCAAATTCATGGATATTTATGGCCACGCCGAGAACGAAGAGAACCGCTAAAATTGCTAATAAAAAATCGGGCATTGTAGATCCTATAAAGTCACTTGTCGTTAGAACGCTGAAACGTACAAGTAGTTGTCATAAAAAGTGTAAGCCGCACGCCAGCCAACGTCAACTAATTCGCTATCGCCGCCGAACTTGCCTTAACGGCGATCAGCTTTTCAGCCGCGTTCCGAGCCCATTGATCGACACGCAAAACAGTCTCAAGATCGGCTACCTTTTCAGCCGAGTGTGCCTGCATTACGCCTGCATTTAGCTGGGCGATCTCATTGAGCTTGATGCGGCCGTCAAGGAATGCCTTTACCGCGATCTCATTTGCCGCATTTAAAACGGCTGGCATTGTGCCGCCGGCTTTCAGAGCCGTGTATGCGAGGCCGAGGCAGGGGAAGCGGTCGAGATCGGGTTCCTCGAAATCGAGTCGGCTGAGTTTTAACAGGTCGAGCGGAGCGAGACAATTTTCGCGGCGCTCCGGATAGGTCAGCGCGTACTGGATCGCGTGCTTCATATCGGTCACGCCCATCTGTGCGATTATCGAACCATCAACCATTTCGACCATCGAATGCACGACCGATTGCGGATGCACGACGACCGAGATCTGATCTGCCTCAAAACCAAAAAGCCATTTAGCCTCAATGACTTCCAGCCCTTTATTCATCAACGTTGCCGAGTCGATCGTGATCTTCTCGCCCATCGTCCAGTTCGGGTGCTTTAGAGCTTCTTCGCGGGTTGCTTTGGCGATCTGTTCCGTTGTTTTCTCACGAAACGGCCCGCCGGAAGCTGTGAGGATCAGGCGTTTGACCTCGGAATGTTTTTCACCTCGAAGGCATTGATGAATCGCATTGTGTTCGCTATCAACCGGCAGAATCTCTGCACCGGAGCTTTTAGCGGCGGCCGTCATCAATTCGCCCGCCATGACAAGCGTTTCTTTGTTAGCCAGAGCGACACGTTTCCCCGCCTCGATCGCTCGCAATGTCGGCACAAAGCCGACCGCACCAACCGTTGCCGACACCACAGTTTCGGCCTCAGCATGTGTTGCGACCGCGATCAGGCCGCTTTCGCCGGTCTCGATCTTTGGCATTGCTGCCTTGAGGGCGTGCAATTCACGGCTTAATCCTTCAGCGCGATCCTCGTCGCACGACACTACCTCAGGCTTGTACTTTGCGATCTGCTCGGCAAATTTGGCCACATTACGCCCGGCCGCCATCGCGACGACACGCGTGTCGCCCAGGTGATCTATGACTTGGAGTGTGTTGCAGCCGATCGAGCCGGTCGAGCCGAGGATGGAAATGGCCTTCATAAAAGCAGCACTAGATTATCATATCCAAAGCCTTCCCGAACAAATTATCGGCGATAACGGCGTTTAGCGATATTAGCGGCGAATTGTGACGTTATCGGCGGATTGTTGTATCAACCTTCATTTATTAGTGCTAGCGTGAGAACTGGCTAGGCCTGGTCCGCCTCGCCGGGGGAAGTTCATCACATACATCGTCCGACGGGACGAAGATCTGGGTGTTTGAAAATTTAACAGAGCGAATTTGGGCGGCAGGTCTTTTTGCGTTCTTCTTTGCGTCCTTTGCGAGCTTTGCATGAAGATTGGGGAGTTTTCACGCAAAGCCCGCGAAGATCGCAAAGGAAGCGCGAAGAATATCTGGGACGAGGATTTTTGGGACAGCCATTATCTAGCCGTCGTAGACGGCGACAGCATATAGCCCCGGGCGTGAGCCCGGGGAACAGACGGGCGACAAAACCCAACTGTCGTAGACAGCGACAGCCGACGATATCCTGGGACGTACGAGAGCGGGTTCAAAATTCTGGGACTTGAAACGATCGACCGCTGTCACCCGCATACGCGGGCTAGGTTATGTTGATCGTCACTACCCCGGGCTCACGCCCGGGGCTACACGCTGGCGTCCGCTACGCGGACTGAGTTCCTGGGACGTGCCGATCACTCCGCCGCGAGCTGAGCGATCATCCAGCCGATAAAGCCAAAATCCGAAACCGTCCGACGTTCCATGCCGGTTTTTGTAAAGCGGGTTTCGGTGAGGTAGGTCGAAACGACCTGAGTATCGCCGTGGCCTTCGCGAGCTAGGATGTCGATGAGTGCGAGGGTCGAGGTCATATCTCGACCAACCGAAGTGATCGGGGCTTTACTGACGGCGAGTTGGCGCAAGGATTCAGATCGAATATCTGTCAGATCACCAAGTCGCATACCATTGATCTTTGAAAGGTCTTCCCGTGACGCGATCGTGATGTGGAAGCCATCGAATGCGACTTGTAAATCAAGATCCGAAGAACTCCAGACATTTAGCCCTCCTTCAATGATTGGATTCGGAGCCTTAAACCCCGGCGACAATGCTTTCACAGCAAGCTGTAGGTCACCTCGTGGAGCGACAAGAACAGAATCTTCAGACTGAGCGTCGAGCTTTGCCGTAACGATATTGAGACTCCCTTGGTATTTACCGCCAAATGAACTCAAGAACAGATCTGGGTCACGAATCCCATATGGTTCAAAAAGTAGTCCGCCAAACTCAGAAATGATTCTAGCTTCGATAGAACTTAAACGGCTTTGAGCGACTAGCAGAACGCTTCTCCATGCCATGTGGGGACTCTTTAGATTGTAGCGGGTCGCAGAAGCAGTATTCGCCGGTAGCTGGGCAATTATCGTATTGTTTTGAAAACTTGCAGGAACGGACTCGTCCGCAACTACAACCGTTTCATTGAAAACACTCGCAACATCAGCTGGCATCGTCACCGACCATATGTCTTCGATCCCTTCGCTCGTCTGGGACGTGCTCCAGGTTATGTCGGTTACGGTACCGCGGATCAGTTGAGGCAGAATTCCGGCGACGGCGCTTTGGACTTCTTCTTCGTCGCTGGCCTGGGACGCGAAGTGGAGGCCGGCGAGGGTGGCGATCTGGGCGACGCCGTCGGTGGAGACGTAGCCGCTCGCGAGATTTCCTGGGACGTGCGGCGGGAGCTTGCCGGTTGTAGCGATGCTGTCAATTTCGCCGCGTTTTACGGCGAGGCATTTTTCGATCGCGGACTCGTCGTTGCCGAAGTAGATGAGGCTTCGGCTCACCACGGCGAACGCCTTGCGTCCATCCTGAGCCGTCCAAACGAGTTTATGACCGCCGCCCTTTTCACTTTTTTCGAGCGTCGGTTCGCTACCGTAGATCTCGGCGACGAACGAGCCAAGTTTCTGCTCGGCAAACCGTACAGTTTGGAACTGCCACGCGTGCGTATCGGCGATAGCGACAAAATGCGGCTGCACTTTTCCGATCGCTTGCTCGTCGGTCACCGCGACCTCGGACGTTTCAAATCCGGTAACGGCGATCGCGACCTGCACGCCCTTCAATGCAGAAAAGTCCGGCTTTTTGGTCACTACATCGCTAAACGGTTTGCTATCCACGATCGGCTGCAAAGCGGCTGCGAGGTCATTTGTCTCCAGATAAACAAGCGTCTCGGCCGGAACGAGCGTGCGGAGATCGGACGGTTTGGTCGAGCAGGAAGAGAGGAGAATTATCCACAGATGGACACAGATAAACACGGATAAGAAAAGAAAATAGCTGGGACGCGACCTGCTCTTACCGACTTTCTGATATCTGTGTTTATCTGTGTTCATCTGTGGACAATTCCTTATGCTAAAATCCATTCAACCATATGGAACAAGTATTCAATAAAGACATCTTACAGGGCAAAGTTGCGTTCGTCACCGGTGGCGGCACAGGGATCACGGGCGGCGTGGCGAGGGCGTTTGCGGAGCATGGGGCGAAACTCGCGATCGTCAGCCGCAAAGAGGAAAATCTCGCGGCGATGAAGGCCGAGGTCGAGGCGTTTGGCGGCGAGTGTTTCACGGTCGCGGCGGACGTTCGCGAATACGAAGCTGTCGAAGCGGCGATCGCCAAAACGGCCGAGCATTACGGCAAGATCGATATTGTTGTGAACGGAGCGGCTGGAAATTTCCTGTGTGCTGCCGACCAGCTTTCGCCAAATGGTTTTGGGACGGTGGTCGATATCGATACCAAAGGCACATTCAACGTCTGCCGCGCGGCTTTCGAAGAGCTAAAAAAATCGAAAGGACAGATCCTGAATATCTCGGCGACACTGCATTATCTCGCGACTCCAATGCAGATCCACGTCTCCGCCGCCAAGGCCGGCGTCGACGCGATCACGCGAAATCTCTCAGTCGAATGGGGCCGCCACGGCATCCGCGTCAACGGCATCGCTCCTGGCCCGATCGAGGACACCGAGGGAATGAAACGCCTGCTGATGCCGGAATTAAAAGAGAAATTGGTGCGGAAAATTCCTGTGGGACGTTTCGGACGCATCGTCGATATCGAGAACGCCGCGTTGTTCCTCGCGTCGGACGCAGCGAGCTATGTTAACGGCGTAACGCTGGTCGTCGACGGCGGAAGTTGGTTATTGGGCACCAGTTTGACGTAATTCGGAATCTGGCCTTGTCCCCGTTGCCGACGGGAATTCGCTTAGGGACGTTCCGGTTTTACAGGCATCGGCCGCTCATTGTCGTCCTCATTTTCAAAACCATCCGACGGCTTGTCTTTCTTCGGATTTGGATCGAGAATGGCACGCAGGACGAGCATTTTGGCCAGCACGCGGATCTCTGTGCGGTCGAAGCTGTTGGTCAATGCTTTCGTTTTGGCGAAATCTGCCTTGGCGAGTGAGATGAGTGTTGTGTTGGCTATGCCAAGCTCTTTTGTCACGCTTCGGATCATCTGGCCGCCGAACATCCCGACTTGCACTTCGCCATCGTCGATCATCTCTTCGTTGACATCGATGAACTCGGCGACCTTTACAAAGGCTGAGATCGTGTCATTCGCACGCAAAATAACATTCTCAAGCATCGGAAATGCCTTGTCCGGGTTGGCCTCGGCATAGCCGCTCGCGACCATCCATGTGAAGAGAAAATCTTGATAATTCTTCGGCTGAGGATTGATCAAACGCTCCGCGTCGCGCATTATTTCGTCGGCGAGTTCCTTGTCACCGGCCTTTGCCACCTGAGCTGCGAGCAGGCTGAGAGCGGTGATCTTCTTGTCTTTGCCGGGCGTCGAGGTGATGATCTTGCGAGCCTTGGCGACTATCTTTTCCCGCTCTTCTTTTGGGACGGATTTATTCAGGGCCATCACGTCCTTCATCATCGCTTCCTCGGCCATACGTTTTTGATCGGCCTCGGTGTTGGCGGTGTTGGTGTTCGAGCCCATGCCAGCAGTGTTCATCACACGGGCATTCGCGGTAATTGTCGCGGTGCCATAACCGGAACCAGCACCACCAACCGTAACGGGGCCGCCTTCCTTACGAAACTTTGCCTTTATCTGAGCGGCCCTGCCCGGAGCAAATTTTTCGATCTGTTCGGCGAATCCGAGGCCCGACGAGCCACTCTCATCCTCATCGCCGCCATCGAGAATAACCTGGGCGAATGCCTCGGCAATATCGCGCAGGTCACTCTGTGAATAGATCGTCTTTTTACCTTTCGGTTTTTTTGAATCCTCCAGAATATCCGCGCCGTAGGTGAGCAGGGATGAAAAGACATAAAGCCCCTTCACCGCCGTTTTGCCCGATTTGACCTTGCTGAGAATGGCCGCACCAAACTCGATACCTTTGTCAGCGTCTTTGGCGTAGATCTTTTTGAGCAGCTCGACATGATTGCCGTCGATGCCGTCTTTGATCGAGTTTGCACCAAACTTCGCTGCCGTCGCGGCATTGGTCTCGGCGATCTGCTTCATCAACTGAAATTCAAAGTACTTGTCCGCCTGCTCGGTTTCCTTGCGGAATTTGGCATTCGTAATGAGCGAGCCCGTATCGTAAAAGAACGAGTAGGCCGTTTCAGGATCGTGCTCCGCGAGGCTCAATGCGATCTGCTGGCGAACGGCCATTGCGATACGCAATTTACGCTCGACCGGCGTTCGTCCGCCGCCGCCGAACATAAAACTCGGTGCGAAATCCTCGTCAACAGGTACGTCAAGCGTATTCATCTGGCCGTCAAGCTGGCTGAGTAGCTGTTTGAAATCAGTGATCGTCGTGCCATACATCGCCCTCGCCTCTTTTTCGCTGTGAAACCACATCAGCGACGCCATCTCGGCGCTAAAGCTAATGCGATTTTCGACCGAACGCATACGCGCGAGGTCCTGAGCGGTTTCGCGCAGGAATTCGACGGCATTTGCAGTTAGCTTTTCGGGTTCGGGGGTTTTCTTCGGATCGCTCGGGTTCTGGCCGAGAGCGCAAATTGTGGAGAGTAATAAGGTTAGGAGCAATAGTATGCGCGGCATAAAGTTCGGCCTCCGGGACGTTGCGTTTATGATAGATTTAAAGCGTTCGATAGTAAATGTTGAACGTCTTGCGGCCACCGCCTTTGCACTTTAATTGAAATGCTTCTGGTAATCGATAATTACGACTCTTTTACATACAATCTCGTCCAGTATCTGGGCGAACTCGGCGCATCAATGCGCGTTGTTCGTAATGACGAAGTGACGCTCGACGAGGTCGAGGAGATGCAGATCGAACGCATCCTGATCTCGCCCGGTCCCGGTACGCCGGACTCAGCCGGCATCTCGCTCGGCGTTATCGAACGCTTTGCCACGCGGCTGCCGATACTCGGAGTTTGTCTCGGCCATCAGGCGATCGGGCAGCATTTTGGCGGGAAAGTGGTGTGTGCTCCAGAACCTGTTCACGGAAAACCGGTTGAGATAATTCACGACGGACGAACGATATTTGGCGATATTCCGAATAGTTTTGAGGCCGGGCGTTATCATTCGCTGATCGTGGAGCGTGATGGGTTTCCGCAGGAATTGGAGATATCCGCTGAGTCGCCGGACGGTTTGGTGATGGGGCTTCGCCATCGCGAACTGCCGATCGAGGGCGTGCAGTTTCACCCGGAATCGATCTTGACCGAACACGGCAAAAAGTTATTGCAGAATTTCCTCGAACTTTAGCGGCTTACGACTTTAGTTACATATGTCCGCATCAAAAACATCATGGCTGCAATCGACCCCGCTCACTGCGACCAACGCAAGGGCGGAGACGCCGCTGTTTCCTTACCTTACGCGGCTGATGCGTGGTGAAGACCTGTCGTTCACCGATGCTGTTGGTTTCTTCAACGCGATGACGGGCGGGGAAGTCGGATCGATCCAGATCGCCGCCGCGTTGACCGCTCTTACGGCCAAGGGTGAGACGCACGAGGAACTTGCCGGGATGGCAAGCGTCATTCGCAAGGCCGCGATAAAGGTCAGGTCGCCAAAGAATGCGGTGGATATAGCAGGAACGGGTTCGTCGCTGGCCAAGACATTCAATGTTTCGACAGCCGCCGCGTTGGTCGCGGCCGGTGCCGGACAGGTCGTCGCAAAACAATGTAATCGTGGCATCTCGACCAAAAGCGGCAGTGCGGACGTACTCAGCGAACTTGGAATTAAAGTAGCGAACGAACCAGAAATAGCACAGGCGAGCCTTAGCGGTGCGGGCTTGAGTTTTATATTCGCCCCGAAATTTCACCCGACGCTGACACGCCTCGCCGACACACGCGGCAGGCTCGGCATACGCACGTGCCTCAATATTCTCGGCCTGCTTGCAAACCCGGCGGCACCTTCGCGGCAGGTAATCGGCGTCTGGCATAAATCGTTGATCGAGCCGGTCGGGCGAGCACTTTCGCTATTAAAACCGGACCTAGCATGGGTTGTTTACGGCGAGGATGGCCTCGATGAAATCACTTTGGAAGGCAAGACTTTCGTTGCGGAGGTTCGAGGCGATACGGTGCGTCCGTTTACGATTACACCAAACGATTTTGGTTTAAAGGCTGGCAAGATCGCGCATCTGCGAACCAGTTCTGCCAAAGAAAGCGCCGCTATCATCCGCGAAGTCCTATCGAGCAAGCGCCGCGACGAGGCTCGTTCGCTCGTCGTGCTCAACGCCGCCGCCGCCCTCTTCGTTGGCGGCCTCGCCAAAGACCCCATGCACGCCGCCCGCCTCGCCGAGCAATCCATCGACAGCGGCATGGCACAGAATAAGCTCGAAAGACTCATTCAGGTTACGAGTAAAAAATAACTAGAGACTACTAACTGAAAACTTATTAACTGTTAGAAATAGTCCTAACAGTTAATAGTGAATTAGTTGTAAGTTAATAGTTTCGGCGTAGCTAAGGGGCGAAATTGATCCGATGCTCTCTGTTCTAGGAACAATTTACGGGAAGATCATGGACGTGCGAAACGGCCTTTATGACAAAGGCGTTTTAAAGACGTTCGATCTTGGTGCGCGGACGATAAGCATTGGCAATATTACCACCGGCGGAACGGGCAAGACGCCGCTTGTAGCGTATGTTGCCAAGATCCTTGCAGAGCGTGGTGAAACTGTGTGTATCCTGACGCGTGGTTATGGCCGAAAGGACAGCAAGAAACGCGTGCTTGTCTCTGACGGGTTGACGATCCTTTCAAATGCGGCAAGCTCGGGCGACGAACCATTTGAACTCGCGCAAAAACTCCTTGGAAAAGCGATCGTCATCGCCGATGCCGACCGTGTCGCTGCGGCAGAGTGGGCAAAGCGAAAATTTGGTGTAACGGCGTTCGTCCTAGACGACGGTTTTCAGCATCGGCGTGCCGGGCGGGATCTGGATATTGTTTGTATCGATGCGACGAAGCCAGATGGGTACACGCAGGCTGGCAGCCTACGGTCCGGCCTGATGCTTCCCGCCGGGCGACTGCGGGAACCGCTGCTGAATCTTAAGCGTGCAGATGTTGTTGTCATCACGCGGGCTGATCTGGTCGCAGATATCTCAGATTTGAGATCTGAAATTGCAGAATTGAATGCGGAAGCGACGATCTTTACGGCGGCTAACCAGATCGTTAACACTGATGAGTTTGGTGGAAAACGCGTTTTTGCGTTTTGCGGGATTGGAAATCCGGAGGGTTTTTACGAGCAGCTCAGGCGTGGAGGAATTGACGTAGCAGGGACTAAGACATTTGGGGATCATCATCATTACACTCAGGGCGATATCGATGTGATCGAAGCGGAAGCTCGGGCAAGCGGAGCGCCAGTTTTAGTTACTACTGCCAAGGATGCGGTGAAGATCTCACATCTGAGATTTGAGATATCATTTGCCGTGGTTGAGATCGAGGTGAACATCGACAATCCGGTAGGGTTCGCAGAATTGTTGATCTGAGTGTACACATTCACTACCGGTCGTGTTTCCGACTTTGGGGCGGTTCTTTCTTATCGCCCCAATAGAAATTTCTTACTACCAGCACATAGACGAGAATGCTGATAAACAGCAGAATGAAGAAAAAGGCTATGAGCCAGGCGATGGGGGACATCTATACGGCCTCCTGAGCGTTGGTCTCGGCGTCCTGGATCAGGCCTGAGACGATGCCGCGGGTGCCCCGGTGTTCGAGGACGTGACGATAAATGACGGTGCCGATCGCAAACAAGGGAATTGCAAGAAACACACCGGGAATACCGCCGACTTGTTCACCGGCGAGTACAGATAGAATGATCGCAAGCGGATGCAGATGTATACCGCCGCGAACGATACGCGGATAGAGGACATAATCCTGAACTATCCGCAGGATGATCAGAAAGATGGCGACGTATAGAGCCTTCCACGGGTTATCCGAAGCGGCCGCGACCAGAGTCACAATAAGACCGATCGCCGCCGGGCCGAGCAGCGGCACGAACTCGAATATTCCAGCCAGGATCCCGAGCAGCAACGCATAGCGCAACCCGAGTACGTAAAATCCTGCAGTGCAAATGATCGCGATAACAAAACACGAAATAAGCTGGGCCCGAGTGTACGCGGCGAGGGTCGTGTTGAGATCTGTCAATACCATTTCGGCGCGATATCGGAGCGGGCCTGCCGGGAACATTCGCAGAATGCCGAGGCGGACTTGATTTACGTCCTTTAGAAAAAAGAACGCCAGGATCGGAACCAAAATGAACCACGGTATGTACGCAACCATCGCCAGCACAAATCCGCCAACGGCCGCAGTGATCGAGCCGCCAAGTTCCGTGACCTTTTCGTTGATCTTGGCCTGAACCTCGTCCGGGATACGCAGACGATCGAAGCGCGTATTCAGATCGTTGGTGCGCTCTCGAATGGCTTGGCCATATGCGGGAAGGTTGGTTCCAAATTCCTTTGCCTGATCGACGACTCGCGGGGCGATGTTGGCAACAGCTATACCCAGGACCGTGAATACAATGATGTACGCTAGCGGTATCGCCAGCGAACGCGGCATCCATTTATCGATCTTGCGTGCTTTGAATGGCTGTCTGATCAGCCTTACGATCGGGTCGATCAGATATGCAAAAAAGACCGAAAGGACGATCAAAAAAAACAGATAGGTCAACGCACTGATCGCCTGTTGTACATAACCGGCCACGAAAAGCAGCAGCAACGTCACCACCACGACACGAACGATCGAGCGGATCGGCGGCGTAGACGGGTCGAGATACACGCGGCGTGAATTCGGATTACGCTCTGCAGGCGTCAACTCGGGCAAGGGGATTTCGTTCTTGTCGGGGGCGGCCATTAGCTAAATATACACCCTATTTGTTTACGTTTGAATTCGCATTGGCAACAGGAGTCGGCTGCGAGTAAATTTGCACCGCAAATCGGTCGAATAATACGAACATATTCTTCGGCGGTATCTGATAATTACTGCCGATTATCACCGCTTTATCTTCGTCGGCAGTCACGCGGCGGTTCATGTCTACGGTCTGCAAACGGACGATACTGCGATCCTCAGAGTTGAGCTTTTGCCCGTCCTTACGACGCAGGACATAAACAAAGGTAAATCCGGCCGTCTTTATATCGTCGAGATCTCTCTCAAACGTGGTTTTGGATGCCTCGACATTTGAAGGTGCAGGTGTTTCCTTGCCGGACTTGAGAATGCGATCGTCTGGGCCGCAGGCTGAGGCTAGAACACATGTTACTGCAATTAATAAGGCCTTGATCATCCGTTTGGCTCCTCGTCCGGATCCGGAGCGTTGGTGTTCTTTTCCTGTTCGTCGAGAACTTTCTTTTCCTCGTCAGTCTCCGGCGGGTCGTCCTTGGTTTCGTCCGGGGCATCGCCCTTTACATCCCGGATCTTGAGCAGACGGGCTTCGTCGTCTTCGTAGATGGTCTCGACCCAGCCCGATTCCAATGCTTTGGCGATCATGTCGGTGTTTTCTTTGGCATCGGCGAAGATATATTTCGCTCCAAATTTCTCACGTATCATCGGCGCCGGATCATCGATCTTGCCCTCGGTCAGGTCTTTGAGAAGTTTGTATAGCTCGGGGTTTTCCGAGTACAGATAATTCGGGTCGAGGCCGTAAACGTATCGGTGTTTTGTGTTGTAGAAAAACAGTTTTGGGAAATCATCCCACGTGCAGTTAAAGATCAGCTCACCCTTCGGGATGTTATCGGCACCGGTCTCGTCGAGTCCGGTCGCCCATTGCATCGCACGGCGGTATTTGTCGCCGGGTTCGTTCGAGGTAATGTTGTCGATCATTCCGGACTCGTCAAAACCCCAGCGGTGAATGCCGACGAGGTTGTAGAACCAGAAAATGACGAGGAAAATGCCGACAACCCACGGAGCGGCACGCTTAGCGGCGTCGATCCATGATTCGCGCTCAGTAGTAACGGGAGCGTCGAGATACGGGTCGATCTCGCGTTGGAATTCGTCTGGCAGCTCAGCGGCTTTGGGAGCACTAAACGCTTGCCACGCAAATGCCGCAAACAATATCGCGAACGGCGGAAAATACTCCGCAAAACGCTTCGAGCGAAACTGGGCTGCGAGCAAGATCGAAACAAAAGCGAGAAAGAACGCGGCCCGCTCAGGCAGCTTGCCTCCGCGCGGCACAAACAGAATATAGCCGATCAGCATCGCCAGCATAGCGATGGGGAAGTTCATCAGCAATTCCATTCCCGTGTACGGATACCACTCGCCGCCGACCGCGACGGCGAAATCGGCACCGACCTTGAATTTCGTTGCAAAATGCTCGAAGAAAAGTCCCAGATTCTGAGGGAAATACGGATTGATGATATTGCCCGCGATCATTCCGCCGGTGGTGTATGCAAACGGCCGCCATTCGAATCTTCGTTCATTCCACGCGATGATCGCGGTCCAGATGATCGCCGCAAACCACAGCAGCGGAAACAGGCTGTATGTCCACACAAAGGCGAACATCAGCGGCAGCAGCCAGACGTATTTGCGCTGAAATAAAAGATGAATCCCGAGCACCGTGATGATGATCGTCAGCGGTGGGGCCTTGCCCATATTCATGCGATAGTAGAACGCATTCGAACAGACCAGGATCGCCGCAAGCCAGATCAACTGATGGCGAACCTCGTAACGGAAGATCAGCCAATAGACCGAAAAGATAGCGAGTGTCGCCCAAAAGATGGTCGAGATCTTGGCCGCGGTTACAGGTTCCCAGAACCAGAGGAACGGTATCTGAAGTAGGTGAAACAGGAAGTGATGATCGGCGTAATCGGCGGGATTCAGCACAGTCAGCGGCAGCCACTCAAAGGTTGGTAGCCATTTGCCTTGACTAAAATTCTGCCACAAAAGCTGTGACCATTTGATGTGATAATAGCCATCCCAATCGCCGCAGCAGATCGCATCGGTCCGCGTCTGCAGAAACGTCATCACCATCGCGATCGCGATCAGGCCAAAGATCAGATAGATGACGCGCACGGCGGCTTCAGTTTCGAGAAACTGTGCCCAAGTCAGCGTTTTTGGCGTTTCCGGCTCAGGTGTGGCGGCCGGTTGGTTTTCGGTCTCTTCCATTTATTGATGAATGCAAAGCTCTGTAGAGCACTTCAAAAATTAACACGAAACCGAAGGCAAATCTAACGCATTCCTACTTTGTGCCCTCTGTGTCTTCATCTTTGTGGTCTTTGTGATAAATGTTTTAAGACATTGATCACAATGTGCACAAAGGGGAGACACAAAGAGCACAGAGTTGAGAACCTGTTTGCGAATCATCCCGCCGGAACTTAAAATCGATATTTCGCGATGTATCCAAAAGGCAATCTTACAATTCCGGCTTCGCACGGCCAGCTCGAGGCTATTTTGAAAGAGCCGACCGGCGAGCGGCGTGGCATCGGCCTCGTATGCCATCCGCACCCGCTCGGCGGCGGGACGATGCATAACAAGGTGGTCTTCCGTGCGGCTGCTGGGCTGATCGATGCGGGGCTGACAACGCTCAGATTTAATTTTCGCGGAGTTGGAGGCTCGACCGGGGAGCATAACGAGATCGAAGGCGGTGTCGAGGACGTTCGCGACGCACTCGATTACATGGCCGGCGAGTATCCGGGCGAAGACATCACGCTCGGGGGCTTTTCGTTTGGCTCCCGAACCGGCATGGCAGTCGGCGTCGATGATGCCCGAGTTAAACGGCTCATCTCGATCGGCACGCCTGTTGAGAAATACCGCGACTACGATTTCCTGACAGCCGTCGCGAAGCCGATCTTGTTTGTGCACGGTGATCAGGACGAATTTTGCTCAGTCGAAAATCTGCGTTCGCTGACGGATCGAATACCTCATGCGGAAGTCGTGATATTTGAGAACTGCGGACATTTTTTTTACGAGCATTTGAACGAGCTGCGGGATACGATAAGCAATTGGGCGGAGAAATAATTCTAACAGGATAGACAGGATTAACAGGATATTTTAAATCTTCCTACCTCGAACGTCCTATCCTGCCTATCCTGTTCATCCTGTTAAAATTGATCTATGGAAAACAAACCAATACGAGATGCCGCGATACGGTTGACGATGATGCCGCGAGATACGAATGCTCATGGCACCGTTTTTGGCGGCGTTATTTTGAGTTATATTGACGTCGCAGGCGGTGTCGAGGCTATCAGACACACTCGGCACAATCGATTTGTAACGGTTGCGATGAAAGAGGTAATTTTTCACGAGCCGGTTTTCGTCGGCGATCTGGTCAGCTTTTATGCGAGCGCCCAGCATGTCGGTAATACCTCGATCACCATTCATGTCGATGTCGAAGCAGAACGCTTTGGTACGCCTGGAGTTCGTGTCAAGGTCACGGAGGCCGAGGTAACGTTTGTCGCGATAAATGAGGATCGGGAAAAGGTCAAGATCGGTCAGTGAAATACTGGTTGGCGTAAGCCGAGTTTAAGATTTAGAATGGAAACATAGGGAGACTTTTTAATGCCAAATATTATTGCCGAGACGGCAAATGGAACGATTGAGTTTGATGCCGAGGCGGGTAAAAAACTCGTGCTTGCGATTGAGGATAACGGGATCGACATCCTGCACCGCTGCGGCGGAAATGCTCGATGCACGACGTGTCGCGTTGAGATATTGTCGGACAATGTCGGCGAAAAGACCGACGACGAGGCCGCAATACTTTCTACTAAAGAGGGCCTTAGCGAGAATACGCGTCTTTCGTGTCAGATACGGATCGGGGACGATATTCATGTAAGGGTTATCAATCAGGCGAGCGTTGCAGGGATTGACGCCGGAACGAGGCCAGAGGACTAGTTGGCCGAACTTTAATTTTTGCGAGGAGAAATATTTATGTTTAATAGACTGAAAAATAAGTTGATTGGCAACTTCGAAGTTGCAGAGGCTCACTGTGATGCGCCGTGTGGCATTTACGATCCGGCTTCGGCACGTATTTCGGCGGAGGCGGCGTTGTCGATGACCAAGAAGATCCTTGATCTAAAGGCTCCCGACGGCTCTGACGCAAAGGCAACGGCTGCGTATCAAAACACGCTGACACGCTACATCGTCGTCAAAGAGCAGCAGGCACACGAGGCAAAAGAACATCTTTTGGTTCTCTGGACAGACTATTTCAAGCCTGTTCATCTCGAGAAATATCCGAACCTGCACGACACTTTCTGGAAAGCGGCCAAGCTCTGTTCTGCCGTCAAGGTCGAGGTCAGTCTCGAACACGCGACCGAGCTGATGGAAGCCATCAAAGAGGTCCACGGCATTTTCTGGGCGACGAAAGATCGCGACGTAGCGTGGTACACCGCCGGATAATGCCAGCGTAATTATAGAAACACGGTGGTTGATCGGTAAGGTCTTCCACCGTTTTTGGTTTTATGGAAAATGAAGTCCCAGCGGCGACGTGGCGAGATCGGATCATGTTCTTTGCGGGACGGCGACAAGCATTCCTGGTCGATGGCGACTCGATGCTGCCGACGCTTAAGAGCGGCGATGCCGTGCTCGTCGACAAAAAGGCAAAGGTTAAGATCGGCGATCTGGTACTCGCGGAGCATCCGTATAAGTCGAGCGTTAAACTCGTCAAGCGAGTCGCAGACATAGCGCATGATGGTTACGTGATATCCGGCGACAACCCCGCCGAGAGCACCGATAGTCGCGCTTTCGGAGCCGTTTCGATAGAATCGATCATAGGACGGGTGGTTTGTAAATTGAAATGATCGAAGAAAAGGTTTTAGTTCAAAATTTTCTCAACCGAAAGGGCCGCGAGCGGCTCAAGAAGCCCGATTGGCTCAAGATCAAGCTCGGCGACCCGAAGAATCAGAACGCCGTCCTTGAACTCATCGACGGCCTCAATCTGCACACCGTCTGCCAGGAAGCCAAATGCCCGAACATCTTTGAATGCTGGACTGACAAGACCGCGACATTCATGCTCGGCGGCGATACATGTACGCGGCACTGTGGCTTTTGTGCTGTTAACAAAGGCAAACCGATGGATCTCGATCCGATGGAGCCGACCCATGTCGCCGAGGCTGTCAAACACCTTGATCTCAAGCACGCAGTTATAACCTCGGTAAACCGTGACGATCTGCCCGATGGCGGTTCGATGCATTGGGCGCGTACGATCTTAAAAGTGCGAGAGATGAGCCCTGAATGTAAGGTCGAGGTTCTCATACCTGATTTCAACGGCGACGAGGTCGCTCTCAACAAGGTTCTCGATGCTCGCCCCAATGTTCTAAACCACAACACCGAGACCATCGCCCGCCTGTACCGCCGAGTTCGCCCGGATGCGATCTATGAACAGTCGATGGAACTGCTAACGAGAGCCGCATATTTCCGCGACACGCAGATGCCGTCGATGAAAACCAAAAGCGGCATCATGGCCGGACTTGGCGAGACTTTCGAGGAGGTCGTCGACCTCATGAAAGACCTCCGCAAGGCCTCATGCGACATCATGACCATCGGCCAATACCTCCAACCCTACGAAAAACGCCTCCCCGTCGAACGCTACGTAACGCCCGAAGAATTCGCCGA
Organism: Acidobacteriota bacterium; assembly: GCA_031431415.1. GTDB lineage: Bacteria > Acidobacteriota > Blastocatellia > Pyrinomonadales > Pyrinomonadaceae > OLB17. The sequence goes on from JANPDK010000129.1 coordinate 28,187, forward strand.
ATGGAAAGCGATCGGCCTCGCGATGGGCTTCAAACACGTCGAATCTTCGCCGCTGACGAGGAGCTCGTATCATGCGAGAGAGCAGGCGGAATAAGGGTTGATAAATTCGCACCTAATTTAGCAACATTGTGCTAGAATCATCGCATGAAGTATTCACGCGACATCCGAAGCCTTAGCGTTTTCAAGAGGGATTCGGCAAAATATATTAGGCAAATGAAAAAAACCGGCGAACCTATTTTGCTGACCGTAAACGGTAAGGCTGCAGCGGTTTTGTCGGACCCGGATGAATACCAAGAGTTTCTTCGTGCAAAGGATCGCCAGGAGGCGATCGAAGGAATTCGCCGCGGCATGGCAGATGTCAAAGCGGGTAGGACAAGGCCGGCAGAAGACGTTTTTAGAGACCTTTTTGAGCGATTTGGAATTCCTGAAAGTGAATGAAAACATACGATGTTGAATTCTCGAATACTGCCGAAAACGAGTTGATCGAATCCGTGATCTGGGCAATCGGTGTTTGGGGCGAGGAATCGACGTTTCGTTGGGCTAGAAGTTTTAGAGAGGCGGCTCGGCGACAATTGTCAACTTTTCCGTTCGGTTTACCGCTTGCTCCGGAATCGGAGTTCGATGATGCCGAGATTCGACAGCTATTAATTGGTCGTTATCGAGTCCTCTTTGAAGTCAATGACGATTTGGTGACGATTCTTCACATAAGAGGATCATTTTCTGGACAAGGGTAAATATGAATCAAACCGACAAACAAAACGCGATCGAGGTCTTGAATAATATCCTCGAATTGGAACTGGCCGGCGTCGTGCGTTATACGCATTATGCCTTGATGGTTTTTGGGTATAACCGAATACCAATCGTATCGTGGCTGCAGAGCAACGGTGACGAGTCGCTGATGCATGCTCGGAAGGCGGGTGAATTTGTGACAATGCTCGGCGGGCATCCGTCATTGAAGATCGGGCCGCTGCTTGAGACTGAGAAGCATGACATTGGTGATATTCTGCGTGAGAGTTTGGACCAGGAGAGTACGACGCTTGCGGCATATTACGAATTGATGAGGGTGGCCGAAGGCAAGTCTGTTGCTCTCGAGGAATATGCCCGCGAGATGATCCTGCTTGAGGAAATGCATCTCGATGAGGTCAACAAGATGCTCCGCAAGCCGGGCGAGCTTGAGCCGTTTCACGATTAACGAAAGCCGTCAGAATGCTAGTAATTTGCGGCCGTCGTATAACGATGGCCGCATTCTTATTGTTAGATGAAGATCATTATGCAAACCGAACGCCTCACGCTGCGTGAACTCACCGTCAACGACGCTGAGTTCATCAACGAGATACTCAACACTCCAAAATTCCTGCAATACATCGGCGATCGTCAAGTGCGAACCGCCGAGCAGGCCGCCGAGTTCATCGAAAACCGCTATCGCCAGAGCTACGTCGATCACGGGTTTGGGCTGTATGCGGTTGAACTAATGGGCGGAACGCCGATCGGTATGTGCGGCTACGTTCGCCGCGAATCCCTCGACGGGCCGGACATGGGTTTCGCATTTTTGCCTGAGCACGAGCGGTGCGGCTACGGATTCGAATCGGCCTCCGCGATGATCAAATATGGCCGCGACACGCTCGGTTTCTCGACGATTCGTGCAATCACGTCGATGGAAAATGACGCGTCCGGAGCCTTGCTTAAAAAGCTCGGCTTCACGTTCGATCAGATCATCGAAACCAACGGCGAACAGCTCAAACTATATCTATCAAATCCAATTTAATTGTCAATCAGTTCTTTCACGACCACCATTGCGCGGCATAATTGCCACGAGCGGCGAATATGAATTGTACGGTTGCTCAGGGCGGGAATCAACCGGATAGCGTTTACAAACAAATCGTGAGGCGGCGATAATTGAACGAGACTATGCAATACGGCCTGATCGCCGGGAACGGCAGATTTCCTTTTCTAGTGATTGACGGCGCCCGGCGGGTGGGCGTTGAGCTGGCGGTCGTCGCTATCAAGGAGGAGACCGATCCTGAGATCGAGAAAATTGCTCAGAACATCGCGTGGGTTGGTATCGGACAGCTGGGAAAGATGATCGCCTTTTTCAAAAAATACGGCGTCACGCAGGCGATCATGGCCGGGCAGGTCAAGCATGTGCAGATATTCTCGGGGGCGTTGCCGGACCTGAGAATGGTAAAGATGCTGTGGAGCCTGCCGCGTCGAAATACCGATGCTCTGATCGGCGGAGTGGCTGACGAGATGGCGAAAGAGGGAATCGAACTAATTGATTCCACGCACTTTATCAAAGATCATCTTGCCTCGGCAGGTGTTCTCACAAAGCGCAGCCCTACCGATCTCGAACGCGAAAACATCGATTACGGCCTCCACATCGCCGGCGAGATCGCACGGCTCGATCTCGGCCAGACGATAGTCGTGCGAGCGAAAGCGTGTGTCGCGATCGAAGCCATGGAAGGAACCGACGCGACGATCCGTCGTGCCGGTGAGCTGGCTAACGGCAAATTGACCGTCGTCAAGGTCGCAAAGCCGGATCAGGATATGCGTTTCGACGTACCGGTCGTCGGCGTTCCCACTATACAAGCGATGATCGATGCCGGAGCGACGTGCCTGTCGGTTACGGCTGGAAAGACACTCATCTTCGACCGCGAGGAAATGAAGAAACTCGCGGACTCGCACAAAATAAGCATCATCGGCTCTTAGGGATTGTAAATTGGTAATTGATTAGTTGTAAATTGGAAGAGGACAGCTTAATTTGGCCAATTTACAATTTTGCAGAATTAACAACTGACAATTATTCCACGGAAACAAATATGCGTCATCTGCGTATATTACCGTTGAAAATAACCCTTTTTGGAGCATTGATGAACAAGAAACTTTTCACTTTTCTATTGGTTGTCGGTATGTTGGTGCCGACGGTTGCGTTTGGCCAGACGGTCAAGATCAGCTCTGACGAGCGCAAGATGGCCGAGCAAATCACGGCCGGACAGCTTAGTAACTATCTATATTTTGTCGCGTCCGACGAGATGGAGGGCCGCGATACGCCTTCACGTGGATTGGACACGACGGCAAAGTTTATCGGAATGAATCTCTCGCGTTGGGGCTTTAAACCGGCGGGCGACGACGGGACCTTTTATCAGAAGATGGCTCTTCGGCGCGATGCGGTCGATCCGGTCGCGACGTCGGTCAAGATCGGCGAGACGCCGTTTGCGTACGGCGAAGACGCGGCCCGCGTTTCGGGTTCGACGCCGATCTCGGCGCCGGTCGTTTTCGCCGGTAACGGCTGGATGATCAATTCGAAGAACCAGAATCCGTACGCCAAAAATTATGTAAAAGGCAAGCTCAACCCCGTGTTTTGCGAAGGCCAGCATAGCGGTCGCTTTATAGTGCCGCAGCCGG
>JANPDK010000130.1:0-37504 GCA_031431415.1 Acidobacteriota bacterium
ACTCGAAAACCGGTCACCCCATCGGTGCCCGAAAGATTGAAATTCGGAAGAAGAAGCTCGCTTCTCCTTCCGAATTCCAAAAACAACAAACCGGACATCTAACGTGCTAACTAATCCGGACATCTGTACTTGCTATTAACATAGGAAATATCAGTAGACGAGTATAGAGGGCGGAATCGGGCGATGGTGAGATGTCGGGAAAGCGCGATACAATGAATTAAATGGAGATTTATTTTCAGCTGGTGAACGATGCCGAGGGGCTACGGAAGGCTTGTGCTGAGCTGCGGAATGTTCGTACGCTCGGGTTTGATGTGGAAACGACGGATCTTGATCCGTATCGCGGGAATCTGCGGCTCGTGCAGCTGAGCGATGGGCGGAATACGAAGGTCGTGGACCTGCGGGCTTTCGCCGGCGGTCAGTGGTCAGCGGTCAGTGGTCAGATAGGAGAGATATCGGAAACAACTAAAGCTTTACGGGCGAATGCAGATCTGGAGCCTTTGCGAGAGCTGTTGTCTAATCCAAAGATCACGAAGATCGCGCATAATGCGAAGTTTGATACTAAGTGGGTGCGGCATCATTTGGGGTGCGAGGTTGGCGGGGTTTATGACTCGTATCTCGCGAGCATATTGATCGCGGCGGGCGAGGGCGAGCGGCGGCATGGGCTGGCGGATGTGGTGCAGTTTTTTCTCGGGCGAACTCTGGACAAGGCCGAGCAGGTGAGCGATTGGGCGGCGGCTGAGCTGTCGCAATCGCAGATCGAGTACGCGGCGATGGACGCGGCGATCATGCCCGAAGTTAAAGCCAAGCTCGACGAACGCATCGTCACCGACGGCCTTGCAGATGTACTCCGAATCGAAAACGAATGCGTGATGCCGATAGCCGAGATGGAGCTGAACGGTTTTTATCTCGACACGGAACGTTGGCGTGAGCAATTGGGCAAGGTGTCGATCGTGCAGAAGAAGGCGGGCGATGAATTGCAGCATCTGCTGTCGGCGGGCGTCGCACAGGCTTCGCTGTTTGGCCAGACGCAGATCAATCTCGACTCGATCGATCAGGTGACCGATGCTCTCGTTAATCTCGGCGTGCCGGTGCCAAATTCGACACGTGCGTGGGAGCTGCAGCCGCTCGCCGACGAATATCCGGTCGTTAAGAAGCTGCTCGAATATCGTGCGGCGGCCAAGGCTTCGTCAAGCTTTGGCGAGAATATTTTGGAATTTATCGAGCCCGCGACAGGACGCATTCACGCTGATTTTCGGCAGATCGGCGCGCCGACCGGGCGATTTGCGTGTTCGAAACCGAACCTCCAGCAGATACCGCATGAGGCGGAATATCGACGCTGCTTTATGGCTCCGCCGGGCCGCAAACTTGTGATCGCCGATTATTCACAGATCGAGCTGCGGATATTGGCAGATTTTTCGGGCGACCAGAATTTTATCGACGCATTTGTCGCAGGGTCGGATTTTCACGCCGCGACGGCGGCACAGGTTTTTGGGATCAAGGCCGAAGACGTGTCGGCGGATCAGCGTTCGTTTGCGAAGCGTCTGAATTTTGGTGTCGTGTACGGCATCGGCGCGGCGCGGTTTGCGTCGATGACGGGACTGACACAGCGGCAGGCCGAGGAAACCCTCCGACGATACTTCGCGACCTATCCAAAGATGGACGAATGGCTCAGAAACGCCGCCCGCAATGTCCTAAACGACCGCTCCGCCCGCACAGCCTCAGGCCGCATGGCCCGAATGAACTTCGACCCAAACGACCGCGGCTCCGTCGGCTCCGCTCAACGCTATGCCAAAAACATGCCCATCCAGGGCACATCCGCCGACATCCTAAAACGCGCGTTGCGTCTATTGCACGACGACATCCGCGACACATCAGCAATACTCGTCAACATTGTCCACGACGAAATCGTAGTCGAATGCGACGCCGCCGAAGCCGAAGCAACCGCCACAAAACTAGAATCCGCAATGCAGCGTGCCGGCAGCGAATACGTCACAAAAGTCCCGATCAAGGTCGACGTCCATACTGCGGATGAGTGGAGCAAATAGTTCGTATGGATTGGTCAAAATTCGAACCGCATGATTTTGAGTACGATCACGATACAGACGAATTGTTCACGCACGGAATTAGCATCGATGAGGCGGTTCAATGTTTTTACAACGATTTCGAAATTAGAAGAAACAAATCCTACATAGACCGCTTCCAATTGATCGGTCGAAGTGACGGTGGACGAAAATTGAAGATAAGTTTTCAGTTAAAAGCGAGAAATATTGTTAGAATAATCACAGGTTGGGACATATGAAAAAGCCACTCGCCGAGAAGGAAATAGACACTATTGTTATCTCGCAGGCCGATGACTATTCGAAATGGGATGAATCGGTTAGCGTAAAGCCTAAGAAGCGCTTATTAAATGCGAAAGTCGTTAGCCGATCGCCGAACGGTGCATCTGCGAAGAATGGCCGTCTGAAGGTCGCGGGACGGCTCAATCGAGTTTAAGTTCGTAGGAATTCAGTTAGAATCTGTTCCACCTCGTCGCGTATTGCGGCGAGGTTTTCTTTTGTGTCGGCCTCAAATCTCAGTACAAGCAACGCCTGCGTATTCGACGGACGAACTAATCCCCATCCGTTCGGGAACGTGATGCGGGCGCCGTCGATGGTGTTTACGTCGTGGCCTAGGGACTGGAAATGCTTGGCGATCCTGGCAGCGATGTCGAATTTGGTTTCGTCGGGGCAGACGATGCGGATCTCGGGGGTGGAGAAGGTTTTGGGGAGATCGGATAGTAATTGGGAGAGCGGTTTGTCGGTGTTTGAGAGAATTTCGAGCAGACGGGCACCGGCGTAGCAGGCGTCGTCGAAGCCGTAGAAGCGGTCTTCGAAGAAGATGTGGCCGCTCATTTCGCCTGCGAGGGCGGCACCGGTTTCTTTCATTTTGGCTTTGATGATCGAGTGGCCGGCCTTCCACATTATTGCGTGGCCGCCGTGGTTTTCGATGTCGTCGAAGAGAGTTTGTGAGCATTTTACCTCGGCGATGATGGTAGAGCCGGGCCGGCGGTTCAAGATCTCCCTCGAAAATAAAACCATCAGTTCGTCGCCCCAGATGATTCGCCCGGTCTCGTCAACGACTCCGATGCGGTCAGCGTCTCCGTCGAATGCGATGCCGACATCAGCCTTTGTTTTGCGGACAGCGGCGATCAGGTCTTGCAGATTTTCTTCGACCGTCGGATCGGCGTGGTGGTTTGGAAAGGTGGAGTCGGGTTCGGTGAAAAGCTCGGTGAGCTCGATGCCTAATTCCTTGTAAACAGGAACCGCCGTAACACCGCCCATTCCGTTTCCGGCGTCGATGACGGCCTTCAATGCTCGTGGTTGCGTACGCGATGCCCTTACTTCGTGCGGGCTTCCGCAACCTAGCTCGACGCGTGAAGTGATGTCGGAGATATAGTTGTCGAGCACTTCGAGATGTTCAATCCTGCCAAGATGCTCGCCGCCCGCTAACGCAGGCGGTTCTGACATGGCTATCTTTCTTATTTCCTGTATTTGCGAGCCGTAGAGCGTGTGTTTCCCGAGGCAGATCTTAAATCCGTTGTGATCCGGCGGGTTGTGCGAGCCGGTGATCATCACGCCGCCGTCGACATCGCGGGTGAAGACCGTGTGATACAAAACGGGCGTTGGAACCATGCCGATAAGGACGACGTTGCAGCCTGAGGCGTTGAGGCCTTTGGCGAGCAGATCGCAGAATCGGGGTGAGCTTTCCCTGGCGTCGTAGCCGATCGCGATGCGCGTCGAGCCGTTGCGTTTGAGAAAAGTACCGATCGCACGAGCGAGCGTTGCCACCGTCTCGTCGGTCAGCGATGCTCCGACGATGCCGCGGATGTCATATTCCCGGAAGATGTTTGGATCCATAGAAACTTACAAGATTATCTCACGCAAAGACGCGAAGAACGCAAAGGAAAACGAACGTAATCTTTGATATACTCGCGGTTTGCGAGCGGACAACAGCGCGTGGCCCGTTGGCATCGAAAATATGCGTCAATCTGGATCAATTATGCGGTTTAGGATCAATTTACTCGTTATCGGTTTAATACTTTTCTGCTCGGGCATCGTGGCGGCGCAGACTCCGAATGTTACTCCTAGCCCGACACCGCCGCCGGACGATTCCGGCGCGACTAAGGTCTTTGAGGTGCGCCTTCCGGTGACGGTGACGCAAGGTAAGAAGCGTGACACGCTGATCGGCGGTCTGACGCGTGGTGATTTTGCGATCTTTGAGGACGGCGTGCAGCAAGAGGTCACGTTCTTTACGACAGAGAAAACCAATCCGCCTGTCTTTGTTGGCGTCTTGATGGATACATCACCGTCGGCGGCGGGTAAGCTGAATTTCTCAAAAGAAGCTGCCGCGAATTTTCTTTACACTGTTGTCCAGCTCCGCAAAGATAAGGCTGCTTTTATGACCTTCGACCATCAGGTTATATTGCAGCAGGATTTCACGGACAAACTCGACTTGCTGCAAAAGGCCGTCGACAAAGTTAAAAAACCGGGTTCGCAGACGGCCATGTACGACGCGGTGTGGGAATTTGCCGATCAAAAGCTGCGAAACGTTCCTGGCCGACGCGTGATGGTGCTCATCACCGATGGCGACGATACGTTTAGCCGTGCCGAGCTTCAAGACGCGATCGACATCGCACAGCGAACCGAGACGACGATTTTCGGCATCTCTACAAAGGCTGGATTTCTCGGTACCGTTCCGGGCGTCGAGGCGGGAACGGCCAAGGACAAAGGCGACAAATTCTTAACCCAGCTCTGCGAAGAGACAGGCGGCGAGGCATTCTTTACCGGCGATATGCTTGAGCTCGAGCGTGCATTTAAGCGGATCTCCGAGGAGCTGCGTTCGCAATATCTGATCACTTACCGGCCGGCCGATCAGTCATACGACGGCCGCAATCGCAAGATCGAGGTTCGCCTTACCGATAAAGCTAAGGCCGATAAATACAAGATCCGTACTAAGTCGAGCTATCGCGCGATCAAAGACAGCTTGAAGTAGGAGCTAAACGCATGTTTTCGAAAAAAGGAATATTGGTATCGCTGACGGCGGTTGTTTTGCTGGTTTGGCTGATCGGTCATCGAGCGGCCGATGCCCAGCAGATGCCAAATCCGGCAACGGCTAAGGCGACCGCGAGCCCGACCGCCACTCCACGGCCCATCGAGGATGACGAGGTCATCAAGGTCAATAGTGAGGTCGTCAATGTTCTCTTTACCGCTCAGGAAAAGAATCGCCGTTTGCTCACAACGCTTAAGCAGGAAGACATCCGAATTCTCGAAAACGGACAGGCACAGGAGATCGTCGCGTTCTCACGACAGGTCGATCTGCCTTTGAGCCTGGCCGTGCTGATCGATGTTAGTGGCTCGCAGGAGCGAACGCTCCCTGAAGAAAAGTCTGCCGCGACGTCGTTTCTCGAAACGGTAATTCGTCCGGCAAAAGATGAGGTCTGTGTGATCTCATTTACCGGTGAAGCGACGCTCGAACAGGGAATGACAAATAATCTGACGCGGCTTCGCCGTGCGGTGTCGAATATCAGATTTATTCCGCCGGCTGGCTATATCGGCGGAGGCGTAAGCACCGGAACGCCGCCGATATCGGGTAGCTCCGTTCAGGGTTCGACCGCGATCTGGGACGCGATCTGGGTGACATCCGAAGAGATTCTCGGCCCGGCACCCGAACGAACAAGACGGGCGATAATTCTGCTTTCCGATGGCATCAACACCTCGGGCAAAAAGAAACTGGATGAGGCCGTACAGGCCGCGCTGAGATCCGAGGCAGTTATTTACTCTATCGGCATCGGTGATAATTTTCTCGACGGCGTCGATAGAGGCTCTCTGAACAAGATCTCTGAGCGCACGGGCGGCCGAGCCTATTATCCGAGCGATGAGGGCGAGCTGCGTGAGGCATTTCGGCAGATCCAGGACGAGATGCGCTCGCAATATCTGATCGCTTACGAACCGGCAGATCAGAAGCGTGACGGGTCGTATCGCAAGATCGATATCCAATTGGTCAATCAGCAGCTCCAGAAAGAAAAGGTGAAGCTAACACACCGGCAAGGTTATTTTGCTAAGGGCGGGGCGAAGAAATAGACGGGAGATCTGAAATTTTGAGATTTCAAATTTGAGATTTGAGAAAGATATGCCGGAGGTGCTATTTATTAGCCCTCCGGTTTTTTAATACATTAGGCCACATCAGGCGGCGACTGATGTGATCCACCAGAGCCGCTATTTAATAAGGAAAAACTTCGATCTTTTTCAAAACACCTTTTTTCAACCGGATTACCCAGAACACGCCGTACTCGGTTTCGAGCAGGTTACGAAAGACCTCTTTTTTTGTGATCAGGTTTACCAGAGCTGGGATCGTATTACTGTGGCCGACGATGAGGTATCGGTCGTTCTTACCGGCCATGATATTGGCGACGAGATCGGCCTGTTTCGCCGGGTCGTAGGTCTGGATCTCTTTCTTGCGTTTTGCGGCCATCGGCTCGGCCGTCTGACGTGTGCGTTTGTAGTTGGTCGAGAATATCTCGTCCGGCCTGTACTTTTTAGCCATCTTCATGAACCGCTGCGCCCGCTCGCGTCCCTCGGCCGAGAGCTCGGGATCAGGATTATTCGGCACCGAAGCATCCTTCTCAGTGTGGCGGACGAGGACGATGAGCTTATTGTTTTGAGCGGCGATCTCGCTAGCCGCAAACAAGCAGAACGCGACGACAATGATGACTGAAATATGATTTACGGTTTTCATAATGTGGAAACTATCATACAAACATTTTCCCCGGATTCAAGATTCCGTTTGGGTCAAAGACCTTCTTGATGCCTTTCATCACTTCCAGCGTTGGCCGGTCGAGAGCGTAATCGAGGTATTGGGCCTTGACGTAGCCGATGCCGTGTTCGCCGGAGATGGTGCCGCCGAGAGCGACTGAGAGTTGGAAGGTCTCGGAGACGCATTGGCGAGCACGTGCGATGGCGTCCGCGTCGTCGCGGTCGATGACGAAATTGACGTGAATATTACCATCGCCGGCGTGGCCAAAATTGGCGACGAATGTCTTGTGGCGTTTGCCGATCTGCTCGATCTCGGCGACCAACTCCGGTACCTTTGAACGCGGCACGACAACATCTTCATTTATCTTGAGCGTGCCGTATTTCATCAAGGACGGCGAGATCGCGCGGCGGACATCCCAGAGTTTGTCTTCCTCTTCCTTGGACTTAGCACGCAGAATATCGAAACCGCCATTTGCGGCGATTATCCTCTCGATGAGCACTGCATTTCTTTCGACTTCCTCTTTCGACCCATCCACAGCGACCAGCAAGATCGCCTCGGCCTCTTTCGACAACCCAAATGCAAAATTCTCTTCGACCGCCGCTACGCAAAATTTGTCGATTACCTCCATCGCCATCGGCAACAAGCCGTGCGGCGTAAATTTTGTCAGCACCTTGCACGCAGCTTTCATCGAATGAAAATTTGCCCGAACGGTCGCAGTCGCCTCGGGCATCGGGAGAAGTTTTAGCGTAGCCTCGGTGATGATCCCGAGCATTCCTTCGCTTCCGCACATTAGGCCCGTGAGGTCGAAGCCAACGACGTTTTTTACCGTCTTGCCGCCGGTGCGAATGACTTCGCCTGTAGCCGTGACGACCTCGAGGCCGAGTACGTGATGCTTCGTAACGCCGTATTTAGGCGTTCGCATACCGCCGGCATTCTCAGCGATATTACCGCCGATAAATGAGTCTTTGTAGCTTGCCGGGTCGGGAGCAAACATCAATCCCTGCTTCTCAACCGCCTGCTGCAGCTCAAATGTCGTAATCCCAGGCTGACAAACTGCATACAGATCGTCCGCGCTTATCTCGATGATCCGATTCATTCGATCGGTCCCGATCACTATTCCACCATCGACAGGAACCGCTCCGCCCGTGTACCCGACACCACCACCACGTGCGGTCACGGGAAACAGAAATTCATTCGCGAGTTTAAGTATCTCGACCATCTCGGCGGTCGATTCAGGGAAGACAACGGCCTCAGGAGGGAATTTCTCCTTAACGGCATCCGCCCCGTAAGGCTCGACGCGGGCTGGATCTACAATTACATTCTCATCACCGACGATCGAGCGCAGCTTGTCCAGAACGTCGGGATTGGAAGCGGTCGTTGTCGCGCGTCCTTTTGAATTGAAATGGATGGACTCAAACATCGCGGTATTCAACAATCCTAGCAAACTTACCAAATCCGCAAAACTTCTGCTAAACTCACACCAAATTCCAAAACGTTTTTCGCGAAAGGAGCCAGCATGAGCGAACAGGACAAGGACCCGATTCCATCCGATAATTACGACCGTGAGATCGCGACCGATCTCGATGACAAGACGCCCGATAAACCCAAGGGTGTGGCCCTGCATACGAAGATATTGATCGGTTTGCTGGTCGGTATCGGCGGCGGTTTGATAGTCAATACCGTGCTCGGCGGCGCTAACGAGAATGTCACATGGTTTATCGCTAATTTCACTCAGCCGGTCGGGACGTTGTTTCTCAATCTGCTTCTAATGATCGTCGTGCCGCTGGTGTTTTCGTCGCTCGTTGTAGGCGTCGCGGGGATCGGCGACATTCGCAAGCTCGGACGGATCGGGCTAAAATCGTTCGTATATTGCCTAGTCATCTCTGCGATCTCGGTCGTCATCGGCCTCGGTTTGGCAAATACGATCAGGCCTGGCGAAAGGGTCAGCCCTGAGATAGCGGCCCAACTAAAGGAAAAATACAGTACCGGTGCCGCGACCGCGACCGAGGCACAAAAGAAAGCCGCTGAGTCGGCAAAGGCCGACTCAGCGCTGATGCAGGTCGTTAAAACGGTCGTGCCAAAGAGCGTTTTTAACTCGATTGCGGGTGAGAATCCGAACATGATTCACATCATGTTTTTCGCCCTGATCATCGGCATCGCGATCACACTATTGCCCGCACCGGTCTCGCAGCCCTTTGTCAGCGTAATGGAGTCGCTCTTTGCGATAACGTCAAAGATCATCGACATCATAATGAAGTTCGCGCCTTATGCGGTCGCATGCCTGATCTTTACCAACATTGCTGTTTTTGGGCTAGATCTTCTGCGCTCGCTCGGGTGGTTTGTTGTCACCGTTCTGCTTGGACTCGGAATACATTTCTTTGGCGTGTATTCGCTCTCTGTATGGCTGCTTTCAAAGATCAATCCGATCGACTTTTTCCGCCGCGTTTGGACAGTGATTGTGACCGCCTTCTCGACATCATCTTCGAACGCAACGCTCCCGACCGCACTGCGAATATCACATGAGAATCTCGGTGTGCCGAAAGAGATCAACAACTTCGTTTTAACCGTCGGTGCGACTGCGAATCAGAATGGCACTGCGCTTTACGAGGGCGTTACCGTGCTCTTTATCGCACAGCTCGCGGGCGTCGATCTAACGCTCAGCGTGCAGTTGATGGTCGTCTATCTCGCCATTCTCGGTGGTATTGGCACGGCTGGTGTTCCGAGCGGATCGATCCCGTTCATCATTGGCATTCTCGCGATGATCGGTATCGATCCCGCATTGATCGCGATCATACTCGGTGTAGATCGCTTGCTCGATATGTGCCGCACTACGCTAAATGTTGTCGGAGACATAACAGCCGCGACGTTCGTTGCACGGAGCGAGGGATTTGAACTGCTGAAGACGCCAGAAAAGGTTTGAGTTGCAGCGGTTTGAGAGTATATTGTGAATATGATCCGAAACACAATCGCAACTGCCTCACCGACGATACCGCAACCTGTACGGCTTCGTCTGCCGGTAGACGAGTATTACAAAATGTATGAACTCGGTTTGATTGACCTGCAGGATTTTGAGAAGTCCGAGATTATTGATGGAGAATTGGTTAGGAAAATGAGCATAGGAGACAAACACGCCTGGATCGTAGTTTTCCTCACACGGTTTTTCATTCTGAACTTTCCGGACACCATCCAGGTTCACGGTCAAAATCCCTTGCGTCTCGGTGATTACGACGAGCCTGAACCCGACATCGTTCTTTCGGATCTAACCAAGTACGATGGCCGCCGTCATCCGAGGCCAGAAGAAACGATCTTGGTCATTGAGGTCGCGGAAACCTCTTTGCGGATTGACCGCACTACGAAGCTTCCTCTTTATGCGGCCAACGAAATTCCGGAATTCTGGATCGTCAATATACCGGATAGGATCGTCGAAGTTTACAAAAATCCTGAGTTTGGGATGTATCGAACCACCGAAATCTTCAAGACTGGAGACGCGGTTCTCTCGGAAGTTCTTTCAGGCCACTCTCTTTCCGTTGACGAATTGCTGGGCTAGTTCCTCCAATGTTCCCCATCGGCGACGACAATTCTGACCGGCATATTCAGCCGATCGTAAATTACGCCTTCATTGCGGTAAACGTGCTTGTCTTTCTGCTGTTGCAGCAATTGGGCGGCAATGATGCGTTTACCTACGCGTTTTCGCTTGTGCCGAAAGAGATAGTGACCGGAACCGATCTACAAGGCATCATCGACTTTAAGGATGCGTCGGGCAAGATCATTGGCGAGATACAGCATTTTGAAACGCCGCTGCCGGTATATTTTAACTTCCTGAGTTCGATGTTTATGCACGGCAGCATCATGCACATCCTGGGGAATATGATGTTCCTATGGGTGTTTGGCGACAATCTTGAGAACTTGCTCGGACACGTTCGCTACGGCATTTTCTACCTGATGTGTGGTGTTGCGGCGGCTCTCGCGCAGATCGTGATGGATACGAATTCGGTCATCCCAATGCTCGGAGCCTCGGGTGCGATTTCCGGTGTGTTGGGCGGTTATCTTCTTCTTTTTCCGAAAAATCCTGTCAAAGCGATCATATTCAATTTCTTTACGACCGTGCCTGCTTTTGTCGCTCTGGGACTGTGGATCGTGTATCAGATCGTCATCGGTTATCTGTCTGATTCGTCGGGCGGCGGTGTCGCATATGCGGCTCACATCGGTGGATTTGTTGCAGGATTTGCATTGATCAAGGTCTTCGCTTTTGGCCGTGCTCTACCAGCTAAGAAGTCGACTTTTTGAAGTCTCACGTTCAAACAGTTAAGATGCTCTTTTGAACGTCTCTGACCGATATGAATCCAGCATTAGACACCTCAAAACCTATCCAAATGGTCGACCTGGCCACGCAGTACGACAAGATCAAGAACGAGATCGACGCTGCTGTGCTCGATTGCGTCCGCTCGACGGCTTATATCAACGGGCCCGCCGTGCACCAATTTCAGGCCGCACTCGAACGCTACCTCGGCGTAAAACACGTCATCCCTTGTGCCAACGGCACCGATGCCTTGCAGATCGCCATGATGGCAGTCGGCCTCAAGCCCGGCGACGAAGTTATCGTGCCTGCGTTCACCTACGTAGCAACCGCCGAGGTGATCGGCCTGCTTGGCCTGACGCCTGTGATGGTCGATGTCGAGCCGGGCACATTCAATGTCAACGCCGAGATCGTCGAGGCGGCGATCACTGAGCGGACAAAAGCGATCGTTCCTGTGCACCTGTTTGGGCAGAGTTGTGATATGCAGCCGATAATGGCGGTCGCCGAGCGGCACAAGTTGTGGGTTATCGAGGACAATGCGCAGGCGATCGGGGCCCATTACACCGCTCCCGGCGGCGTTACGAGTAAGACCGGCACGATCGGCCACATCGGATGCACATCGTTTTTCCCGTCAAAGAATCTCGGCTGCTACGGCGACGGCGGTGCGATCTTTACCAATGACGACGAGCTTGCCTCAGCGATGCGAATGATCGCCAACCACGGCCAGGTCGAGCGTTATTATCACTCGATGATCGGCGTTAATTCGCGTCTCGATTCGATCCAGGCGGCGATACTGAATGTAAAACTTGCTCGCCTAGATGAATATTGTGCCGCACGCCTCAAAGCGGCGGAGACGTACGATGCTGCATTTGCAGGTATCGACGGTCTCACGACACCTATGCGAGAACCGACATCGACACACGTTTTTCACCAGTACACGCTCAAAGTCGCAAACAACCGTCGCGGTGAGTTGCAGCAGTATTTACAGGCTCGCGGCGTGCCGTCGATGATCTATTATCCTGTGCCGCTGTACAAACAAAAGGCGTTTGAGCCGTTCGTCGATCCGAGCATGTCATTGACCGTCACCGAGGAGCTATGCGACGCGGTCATTTCGCTGCCGATCCACACCGAGATGAACGACGCTCTGCTCGGCACGATCTGCGACGGCGTGACCTCATTTTTCCTCAACAACAAGTGAAGATCCTCATCGGAATGCCGGCGAAAGACTCGTGGGGCGGTCCCGCCGCCTGTGAACCGCCGTTCGTCGAGGCTCTTCGCCGTCTCGGTGTCGAGGTCATTACCGAAGATTATGTTTTCGGCGACAAAGACCGGCCGACGCCATTCTTTTCTCGGATCACCCGCGTGTTAAAAACAGCTTTTCGCTTTCGACGACTGTTGAAAGAACACAGCTTTGACCTCGTATTTATCAATTCTTCATTTGACCTCAAAACACTCCTTCGTGATACGGTTTCGCTCGCGATAATGAAGCCTGGCAAGGCCAAGGTCTTTTTGAAACTGCACGGTTCGCTCGCGAATGAGTTTGTCGGACGCCGATCGCCGAGCAACTTTTTGATCGAATCTCTCCGGCGGCGGATAGATGCTTTCGGCGTTTTTACACGCGAGGAGCGGGGCGATCTTCTGAAGCTCGGATTTGATGATTCCAGACTGTATCGCGTTAAGAATGCGATCACCGTCGGCCCGGAGATACCAGGGGAGTTTTCAAGGACGCATAAGGATGCCGGGCAGTGTTTTGAGCTGATCTTTGTCTCACGCTTTGTGCCGACAAAGGGTTTGATCGCGACGATCCATGCCGTCGCGATACTCCGGGATCGAGGCATATCTGTAACCTTGGCCTGCGTAGGTGATGGGGAAACACGGGCTGAGGCCGAGGCTCTTGTTGATACTTTGCAGATGCGTGAAAAGGTGACGTTTACGGGTTACATCCCTGAGACCGAGGTTACACAACGCCTTCTCGACTCAGACATACTGGTCTTTCCGACGACTCATCCCGAAGGATTCCCGATAGTCCTATTCAAGGCGATCGCCACCGGTTTACCGATTATTACAACGCAAATCCGGGCGGCGGCGGATTATTTGTCGGAGCCTGAGAATTGCCTGTTTTGCACGAATGAACCAGAGGTGATCGCCAATAGGCTCGCAATATTGATAGAGAACCGGCAAATGCGTGAGACAATGTCGGCGGCAAACTGTGAATATGGCCGCGAATTCTTGCCCGAAGCCATAGCGACCGAGTATCTGGCGATCTTTCACTCGATGATCGACTCTTCACCATTGCCAAAGGAATTTGAGAAATGTCGATTTTAGTAACAGGCGGTGCAGGCTACATCGGCAGCGTTGTGGTCGACGATCTCATCGACGCCGGTGAGAGTGTGATCGTGATCGACGACCTGTCGAACGGGAACGCCCATGCCGTGAACTCCGCCGCTCACTTTGTCGAGGGCGATATTGGCGACACGGAGCTTGTCAAAACAATATTGCTCGAGCGATCTGTCACGACCGTTATGCATTTTGCAGCCTCGGCAAATGTGGCGGAGTCTATCGAAAACCCGTCAGCCTATTACCGAAATAACACCTACAAAACACTCGATCTGATCGATACCATGCTCGAGGCTGGTGTGACGCAGCTTGTATTTTCATCGACATGTGCAGTCTACGGTGAGCCGCGTTATTTGCCGCTCGATGAGAAACATCCCCTCGATCCGGTCAACCCGTACGGTCGCTCGAAACTGTTGGTCGAAGAGATCTTACGCGATCACGCGTCTGCCCGAGGCCTGAGATCAGTGAGTTTGCGTTATTTCAACGCCTGCGGAGCGACGGAATTACGCGGTGAGCATCACGAACCAGAAACGCATCTGATACCTCTTGTTTTAGAAGCCGCAGCCGGGAAGCGAGAAGTTGTGTCGATCTATGGCGACGACTACGACACCCCTGACGGAACGCCGATACGCGACTATATTCACGTCTCGGATCTAAGCCTGGCACATATTCTCGCCGCAAAGTATCTCGCTGATGGGCATGGCTCGGTAAGCCTCAATCTTGGTAATGGAACGGGTTTTTCAGTCCACGAGATAGTTGAGGCCGCACGAAGGATCACCGGCCGGACAATAGCAACTCAGGTTGAGCCGCGACGGGCGGGCGATGCGTCCAGACTCGTTGCCGAACCGGCGAAAGCTTTTACGACCCTCGGTTGGAAGCCGACCGAATCCGATCTCGACACTATCATCGGCACCGCGTCGCAATGGCGACAGGCGAATCCAAACGGCTACGACAAATAGCCGTTTGATCCCAAATAGAAATAACTCAGCGTTGCCTTATTGCACAAAAAAGTCGGCAGCCAAGTCAATAGCTACCGGCCTTTGGTTAGTTCGCCCCTTGGCTATTGACGCTGAAACTCAGGAGTTCCGAGCACCAAACTTACTATCTTGAAAACCTCCGGATCGCCGCTTGGCTTTAGGAGACGTGCCTGCCGGTTAGGCGCTCCGGCCTGGCCTTCGCGCATATTGGTGATGGTCATGTCGGCATCTTCTACCTCGTTCGGGGCCTTGACGTCGGGTAGCGGCTGCTCCATCTGTTTGGTCAACGTCGCTCTGGTTCCGGTCGATATCTCACCGCCAAGCACCAAACTAATCGCTTTATCGAGTACGGATGTCCTGTCTTTGGCCGCGAATTGTTTCAGATCAACACGCGTTCCGGCGATCTGATTGCTGGCGAGGGCGATCGAGTAATTGAGCCGTTCGAGCAAGGCACCTGTGTTGACCCAATCTTCGGCAGTATCGGGATAGCCCGTGGGCGCCTGGTAACCGTATGGCACTTCGCCGAGTTTGTTGAGCATCGCGAGCATCTGCGGGCCGCCGTTTGTGTCGGCTCCGAGAGCACGCATCGAGCTGACGGCGAGTTCGAACGGAGACTTGATCTTTACCCGATAGTTCTCGGCGGCGAAGAATTCCTTGTCGCTAAACAACGCCCGAAGCGTAGTTTTTATATCGCCCTTCGACTTGCTAAATGCTTCAGCCACCCGGTTTACCAGTCCGTCACTCGGCGTGTCGGAGACAAATTTCACCGCCAGTTTCTTAGCAATAAATTTCGCAGTCGATGGATGGGCGACAAGAATATCGATAACCTGTAGGCCGTCCCGCACGCCGCCTCCATCAATCTTCTGTCCAAGAACGGTTTTCGTTCCTGTGTCATGCCAACGCTGATTGAAATAAAACGAGCCGCTCTCAACGTCATCCGGAACACCGGCCTGTCGTTGAATGCGGGCGAGGCGTTGTTCCTCGGTTCCGTTGATCATGCCGGCGGCGGCACGGCGGTAGCCCCGCGGGTCGGCGATCGTCCAACCGGTGAAAGCCTTGGCGACCTCGATGATGTCTTTTTGAGCATAGCCGCCATCGACGCCGAGCGTGTGCAGTTCCATCAGCTCGCGGGCGTAATTTTCGTTAATGCCATTACGCTGTTGTGCGGCCGGAGCATCTTTCAACGCCTTTACGCGTTGGTCGAGCTCCGCGTCGGTCAGTTTTAGTTGAACTTTCAGGCGTTCCCGTGCTTGAGGACGCAGCTCGCCGCGGTCGTTCAACGCCTGACGAAGACGCTGTGCCTGATTGTTGCCGGCCGGGGCCGCAGTGCGTGATTCGAAATTGTCGAGATAGAACAACATCGCCGGGTGTTGGGCCGTGCCGACGACGAGATCTTTGAAATTGCCAAGTGCATTCTTTCGCAGCACATCTCTTTCGTAGCTCGGGATGTACCAGCGAACCGCCGCCTTTCCGGCGAACACATTAAAGTGATTCTGCCAAAAATCGACCATCACTTCCTGCAACTGCTTCTCGGAATAAACCGCACGCATCACGCGATTCGCCGTGATCTGTGGCAATATCTGCTGGGCCGGTCGCAGGTCGTACTTCTGATATAGCTCGCGAAGCTTCGCCTGACGTTCCTGCCGGTCTTTATCCGTCATTTCCTCGCCATTTTGTGCCGCCTGTGGCTGGCCGCGATCCCGGTCGATAGCCTGCAGGAGTGCTCCAGGATTTGGATATTTGGCAAAAAGTTCGGCGGTCGTCATATTGAAAACATCGAGATTCTTGACCTTAGCTTCGAGCGTCGCGTCGGTAATCGCTACCGGATTTAGCTGTTGGTCGATGTATTTCTGCAATCCGATCGCCCTGACCTTTTCGACATCGCCCGGACGCGCGCCAAAGCCAAGGCGGCCAAGCACATGGCTGATCCTTTGATCTTCGCTAAGCGGCTTTCGCAACGGTGTGTCTGCCCGCACGACCAGCGCCGGAGCGAGAATGGTGAAAATGGCCGCAAGAGCGGTCGATCTGTTTATAAAAGTATTGCTTTTGAACATATCTAAAAACCTCGAAATATCAATATCTACGCACCTTAGACGCGATCGAACATCAAAAGGGCGAAGAAAAACTTGGGCCTCCCGAGACGGACAACAAATTTAGGCGCGCTTCTCATCTAATGTGTCGAGTTTTGCGGTACCTTTGCGCTAAACTAACGAGGGTGGAACCTATGAAGCCGAATAAACTGATCCTGAGCGTGATTTTTGTGATCGCCATCGCTGCGGCCGTACCGGCCATAGCGCAGGGCGATACGTTTAGCGACCCGATCGTCGAATACAGCTTCCAATTGCCCGAGCCGATCTGGAAAATGACGGTCAAACCTTCCGCCACCAGCCCGAATGTCGAATATGTTTACGGCGACCGCGCCGATGGTCATTTCGAGATCCGCAAGCTCACCGTCCCACGTGACTCGATCATGACCGACATCATCTCGGCAGAAGAGAAAAAACTTCAATGGCGCCAAGGCTTTGTCGCAGGCCGCGAAGAGAATTTCGCGGGCAAATTCCGCGGCACCGTCTTCAATTTCGAATACGTCGCCGGCGGCAAAAACATGGGCGGCCGCTTCTATTTCCTCAAGACAAACGAAACCACCATCTACATGCTCCGCTTCACCGGCCCCAAAGACGGCCTCCGAACCATCCGCAGCCAAACCGACTCGATCGCAAGGACATTCGCGGTCAAATAAGTCCTCGCCGCAAAGACGATCCGTGTCCTTTTCATCCGTCCCAAAAACGGTATGACCAAATGCATTTCGTATGACCACAGTGCGAAAAATATGACCCACGCGCACATTTTATGACCGTTTTTGGCCGTCCCGGAAAATGGTTAATAGCGGCGTTCATCATTTTGCTGCCCGGCGCTTATCATTTCGGTTGATGGCAGCGTTCACGGCAACGTTGACTGCCGGAGTAACTAACAACTAAAAGTTAATAACTAAAAACTGTTCAGAATGAATGATTCTCTTTTCTGAATAGTTGTTAGTTATCAGTTGTTAGTTATTAGTTCAAATTTAGCGGCATTATCGGCGGAATGTGACGTTATCGGCATTAGCGGCGGATAGTGCTTCTATTTGCTGGCTGCTTTTGGTAAATTGCTCGTCTCGATAAGGAGACGAACGTTTATGAAAGCAGACTGGATAGAGATAAAACGCGGCGATATCATGCCGCAGTACGCGGGCATCTACGCGACGCTGAACCGCAAAGGTACGATCGTGATAAGCCGCGGCACCCATGAATTGCTGGGAGCACCAAAGGCGTTCCTCCTGCTCTACGACAAAGCGAACAACCGAATCGGCCTAAAACCGGCGGCGCTCACGACCCGCAATGCCTATCCGGCCGGAGTCACAAACCGTTCCGGAGGCAAAAAGATCCACGCCCACCGGCTCTTACGCGAACAACGCATCATCCTGCCGCACACGCTGCAGTTCGATGAGGCCGATATCGACGAGGACGGCATCCTGATACTCGACCTCCGCGCCGCAAAACCGAGCCGCCGCGCCTTGGCAGGTGTGGAGAGAATGAGACAAAAACAAGCAGAACGCGAAACGCTACGAACAGGAAATTGAAACAAGGTCTTGATCTCCTCTCCCTGTTCGTGAAGCCGCCAAGTTGCTGATATCGGAAACACTGACGTGACGGCCACTGGAAAATGGAATAAGCCCGCGTAGCGCGACGAAAGCATAAAGCCACGGGTGCAAACCCGTGGAAAGAGTCAGCAAAAATTATCTAGCCCGTGTAACGGGCGAAAGAGTACAATGCTCAATCAGGTTCCCGGATCGATCCTCCCGTCGCAGGCGCTGTCGCTATCTACGATAGCTCGCACCAATTTCCCGACCCCTACCACGGGCTTACGCCACATGGCTCTATGCTGACACCCGCTACGCGGACATATCACCTGCTATCTCAACCGGACATATGATGTGCTACCTACAACTTAGTCGGCGTAACTTGACGTCGATAACTATTGGGAGTAATATCCCGACACTAAAAAAAATAGATATAACGCCCTAGGGCTCTGACACTGGAGTAAAATAATGACTATATACCGATTTACACGTTATTTTCGCCAGTTCCTTAGAGCCACTGCGGTTTCGTTCGCGCTCCTTGCGTGCGTCAGCACTAATCGAACACAAGCAGTCCAATTTTCAGATGTATTCACTCCCGCGGCTGTGCCGTTTAACGTTGGCAGCTTTGAAATCGCGGTCGTGCACAGTACGGGCCTGGTGTATGCCGCGGGTTCAGGGTACGGCAACAAAATGTCGGTGATAGACCCAACGTCTAATCTGCCGATTGCGAGCGCTCAGTTTCCGGTGTCAACCGCAAACCTCAATTACTCACAGGTCAACCAAACGACAAACATTGTATATTTTCGACAGCGGTTCCTGCCGGATAATGGCGCGAATATCGTCCCGGTTGACGGGCGGCCCGCGAGCCCGACATTCAACCAGCCTTTGCCGACGCTGCCGTTTGCGGGACAGGTCGTCAATTCCTTCGCTATCAACCAGACAACTAATCGTCTCTACGCGACGCACAATGCTATCGGCAGTGCGGTGGGACAAGTTTCAGTCGTTGACATCAATCCGGCTAGTCCGACCTTTCACCAAGTCCTTGCAACTGTTCCCATGCTCGCCGGAGCTAGTGCACGCGGTATTGCGGTCAATGCGACAACGAATAAGATCTACGTCGCAAGTTCAGGCGGCGTTTTTGTCATAAACGGCACGACCAACGTGATGACCTTGATCACCTCAACACTGGCTTCGACAACGCTTATCGTTCAGGAAAACTCGAATCTGATTTACGGCGGCACAGGAACCCGTCTGCACGCGATCGACGGCATAACTGACGCATTAATTACGACTGTTACTTTACCTGCCGGCACTTTGGGTGGAGACCACGAAAGAATGGCGGTGAATTCGACGACTAACCGTCTCTATGTTACCAGCGCCGGCGGCACGGGCAATATGGTCGTAATAGACACTTTTCGCACCAGCCCGACTTTCAATACAATTGTTGCGACTGTTAATAGTGTCTTTTCAGGAGACATAGCCGTGGACGAGAGCACTAACAAGATCATCGTGCCGGAATTCGGCCTAAAAACGACTATTATTAACGGCGCGACCAATACGGTTGCTGCCGTCATCGAAAGCCGCGGCACGGCATCAGATGTCGCCATTAATCCGGCGACCGACCGCGCATTTGTCGCAAGTCAAGTGCACGTCACCCAAAATATCAATCTTGCAACCAACACGCTTGTCGCCAATATAGCGACCGCCGCCAATACCACGGGCGGCATCCTCAATCCAAACAACAACCTTTTTTATGTAGGACGCACGGTAGAGGGAACGAGTGTTCCGTTTTACAACTCAACAGCCGCGGCAGGAACGGTTTCGGGTCTGCCGCACGCCAACGGGCGTTATTATGGCATCGCGCAAAATACGGTAACCAATCGTATTTACGTGGTCAATAACGCGGCAGACATCGCCAATTCAACGGTTTTCGGCCATCTAACCGTGATCAACGGAGCGACCAACACAGTTGTCACAAACCTCGAGCCTTGCGGACAGCCAATCGATCTGGGCGTTAATGAAACGTCCAACAAGATTTACGTTGCGTGTTTTGGTTCGGGAGGCGGCCCGTCCGGCATTGGCGTAATAAACGGTGCAAACAACGCCGTTTCAACCGTCAATATTTCAGGTCTTCCAGGAGGCACTTCATTTTTTAGCGATCTGATCGCTAACCCTTCAACAAACCGGATCTACACAGAAACCACGGCGGGACAAGCGGTCGTCGTTAATGGAGCAACTGATGTCGCTGCGATTCTACCCATAACGGGCGTGATCACCACGGGCATAAATAACAAGGCTATAAATAGGACGCTCAATCGGATCTACTATTTGACTTCTACCGGCCTGCGTGTTTTGAACGGCTCAAACGACGCGGAAATCGCTAACATTCCGCTGGCGTCCGTCGGCGGCATCGCCGTCAATGAAACAACCGGTAGAATTTACATCTCTAATCCCGGGGCGGATACCATCACCGCCGTTGACGCTGCTACAAACACAGTTATCGGCACGGTTCCGGTCGGAGCCGAGCCGACTGGCGTAGCCGTGAATACCCTGAACAACCGCGTTTACGTCGGCAACTTGGGTAGTCGAACAGTCTCGTTTGTTGATGGTAATAGCCTTACGGTAACAGCTACATTAAGCGTTCCATTGGTTCCTTACGATATCACGCCAAATCCAGTGAACGGATCGGTGTTTGTCTCAACCAATTTTAGGCAAGATACCACCGGCGTTTTTGTCATTTTAGATAGCTCAGCAGCCGGTCTCGAGGCGGATGTTGCGCCGAGGCAGACGGGCGATGGGGTTTATCTTTCTACGGATATCGTGCAGGTTCGCAGATTCGTTGCGGGTCTTGATACGACGGTGGCGAATCCGAACGAATTCCAGCGGGCCGATTCCGCGCCGAGATCGACACTGGGTGATGGAGCCATGACATCGACCGATGTTGTTCAGGCGCGAAGGTATGTGGCCGGGTTAGATCCTTTGACCAATGCGGGTGGGCCGACAGTGGCAACGGATCCTCCGTTGCAGGCCGGTATTGGTGGGTCGTTGTTTGGGAAGAAGTTTGGCACTGCGGCCTTGCTGCGGTTGGAGGAGGCCAAAGATGGGTCGATGGTGGTTGCGCTGGAATCGGACCTCGAGGTTTCGGCGGTGAGTTTTGGGTTGCGGTACGATCCGGCGTTGGGGCGCGCCTTTGTTTTGGCGGGTGATCTTCCGGACGGGGCGGTTTTGACGGTGAATGATAATGTCGCGGGGGAACTCACGATACTGATCGATTCGGACAGGTCGCTTGGGAAGAGTTTGCGGTTGGTGTCGATCGGGTTTGAGAATGATGCGGTGGATCGGTCGGTCGAGTTTGACGGGGTGGTGAGTCTGTCGGATGGGATGGGGAATGCGGTGGCGGTGGCGGTGGTGCGCGGTAAATAGCAGCTCTTGTCGCCAACGGTGACGTACATTAAAGCCTAGGGAGCAGCGACCAGCGGGAGCGAATCCCTAGGTTATTGGCGATAAAATTTTCCAGTCCCTGAAGGGGACGAACAACGGCGCGTCGAATTGTGGCTCCCCTACAGGGAGCGAAACATCGCACGCGAACAAACCTAGGGTTCCGGCCTCGCGGCCTACACCCTAGGCTTTAATATTTGTCACCTTTGGTGACTTCGGGCTACTAGTTAACGGCGTTTGAGACTACGTGGCGTTCGTCTAGTTCGACGATGAGGTTGCCGCTGGTTGGGTCGTCGGTGGGGAGAGCGTCGAGGAATGATTCGAGGCCGCTCGGTTCGACACGCTTTGGTTGGCCGATGTTGTGGGTCAGGGCGAATTTCTTGCGGTTCTGTTTGCGTTCGTACATGATCTTGTCGGCGGCGACGATCATTTGGTCAAAGGTTTGGCCGTGACGCGGGTAGCCGGACGAGCCGAGGCTGACGCCGACGGACGTGGTCCTGCCATTGCCGACATCGAGCTGAAAGTCGCGCACCGCAGCCTCGATGCGGTCGCAGAGATCGGTGACATCCTCGGGAGCAGCCTCGGGGATTAGAGCGACAAATTCGTCGCCGCCATAGCGTGCGAGGAAGTCGTAATCGCGTAGCTGTTCGTTGATCACGCGGCTGATCTCACGCAGCATCGCGTCGCCCGCCTTGTGGCCGTACGAGTCGTTTACTGCCTTAAATCCGTCAAGATCGAGCATTACGAGCTGGAAATTATTCCCGCCGCGGCTCGCACGAGCGACCTCTTTTTCAAACTGTATCTGCAAACTGCGTGCATTTGGCAAACCGGTCATCGGGTCGGTCATGGCATGCGTCGTCGCCTCGGTGTGCTTGAGCGATTTGCCGATGGCCTCGGCAGCGATGCGCGAGATGGTTTCGAGAATGCGAATGTGCTCTTCGGCGTACTCGGTAAGATCATTTGAATAGATCGTTATTGCTCCGACAAGCTCCTGCTCGTCCTCGGCGATCAGCGGCACCGACGCCATCGTGCGGTATTGCCCGGTGAGATCGACCTGGGAATAGGCGAAATCAAGATCGGGATCGACGTTCTGTACCCGTTCGCGAACTTTCAGGGCGTAGCCGGTCGCTCCCTGGCCGACTTTAACGCGGCGGCCGAAGAGCAACTCTTTGTTCTCGCCTTCGACGTGAGCCGCGGTTGCCCAATGGGAACCGGGGTTTAAGAGGTAGAGGCTACAGGTCGTGAAAGGCACGAGTTCGCCAACCTTTTTGGCGAAGAGATCGAGCGTTTCCTCGAGATTGACCGCAGAGCTGAATTCGCGGGCCATTTCGTAAAGGCTGAAAACCTCGCGATTGGCACGCTTGATCTGTTCGACATAATTGCCGTTGCTCACCGTCGTGCTGACCATCTCGGAGTCGGCATAGCTGAGCCCGGCCACGTCGATCTCGGCTTCGAGCGTTGCCAGATTGCGCATCAGTAAATTGACGATCGCCGGGTCGAAACGCGTTCCGCTTTCGGCCTGGACGATCTGACGGGCCTTATCGCGGGTCAATGCCGGTCGATACGGCCGCGCTCCACGCAGAGTGTCAAATCCATCGGCAACGCACAGAATGCGGGCGGTCAGCGGTATTTTGTCACCGACAAGACCGTCCGGATAGCCCGTACCATCCCAGTGTTCGTGATGGTGGCGGACCGTCGGCACTACCGATGAGGTAAAGCCTACCTTTTCGAGGATCGATGCGCCGACCTTCGAATGGATCTTGGTTTTCTCCAGTTCGGCAGGCGTCAGTCGGTCAGGTTTGTTAAGAATATGATCGGGGATCGCGAGTTTACCGATGTCGTGGAGCAACGCACCGGTGCGAAGCGCATCGATGTCGCTGTCGTCCAGACCGAGCAGACGGCCGAGACCAACCGAGTAAATTTGCGTCCTGCGAACGTGGCCGGCACCTACCTGGTCACGGGCATCGATCGCTGTGGCCAGAGCCTCAACGGTCGCGAGGTGAAGCCGGCTTGCCTCGGAGATCTCGCCCGTTTTCTCAGCGAGCCTTACAACATGAATTCGATATCCCGCAAAAGCCGCGATCGCAACCGGCACAAGAACAAAGGCGAATGCAGTACCAAAATAAAAGAATGACCATGCAAACAGAAGGACACCGGTCGCGATGGCCGCAATAACGGTGGTCTTTGAGGAACTGGGGCTGAGTCCTGGCATAGTCGTTTTGAGTGGACGGCTGGCATGGCCGCCGAGGTCAATGCAAGTGACCTACGCTAATGACTATTCAAACGCTGTGCCACGACGAAGATGCGTAAATTACTATTAAATAAGAGCTTTAAATGTGGAGGGAGATCGTTTTTCGATCAATCTGACCGACCATACAGACCGAAGGCGTTCAAGATGACCGGTGCGAGATCGTCGAAAGCGATCCGGGGTGCGGGCGTTCCAAACTGAGGAGCGTCAATACCGGTCGTCTTCGAGATCATAACTGCCGAAATCATCCGAGCCCGCATAACCGTCGTCGTCGGAGTCTTCTTTCAGGTCTAGTTCGATCGGATCGAGGCCGACGATGGTGAGCCTCGAACCGCATTCGTCACATGAAACGGCGTCGCCTTGCTCGGTTTCGGCGTCGACATAAACTTCTTCGCTGCATTCAGGACAGATCGATGTTGGCATTAATTAAGCTCTCCGTAGGTCTAGCCGACGTGTTGCTCTGTAGGCGAGCAACGTTGGCTATCAAACAATCTAACTTGAACACAGACATTTTGGCAAGACCGATACGTAAAGTTGCACCGATATCTGTGAGAAAAAAGTCTTGCATTAAACAATGTTAATCATCTATTATAGACGTGGCTGTCACCACTTCCTGCAGCTGCTACGCTCACCACATTTTTCGACAACTTAGCTTCACCTCTTTCGCTCCGACGATATGGATTCGAAGATAGGCCTGATCATCCAGTTAGCTGGGGTCTCGCTGATCACATTATTAACTCTTTTCCTGCGGCGTTCGATCAACGTTGTCGCACTCAAGCATTGGACAAATGCCTGGCTGTTCCTTTCGTTTGCACTCTTTTGTTTGCGGCTCGCATTTAGCTATGAGCAATATTCAACTCAGCTGTTCAGCCTGTATTTCTTGACAGAATACGTTTTTGGATTTCTGGTTGTTGCGGGCTGTCGCAGCCTGATCGGGAACGACGAGATGCCAATGCGGCACGAACTCTTCCTTTTCCCGTTCATCCTTATTGCCTTTGGATTGCCGTTTCTGGGCGATGATTTTAACCTCGTCTTTAATGTCCACTCGTTGATCCTGTCCGGATTTTTTATGATGGCGTTCGTCGCCTTGTGGCGGGTTCGGTTGGGGACGTTTGGCTGGAAGGTGATGCTGCTGGCGTTGGGATTGCTGGCGCTGAATTTCATGCAGTATTTTGCGGTCTTTACCGCGAGGCAGTATCTATTTGTAGAATTCGACTATCTAAAGTACAACTCGGTGATAGACCTTGTGCTGCAGATCCTTCTTGGATTCGGGATGGTGATCGTTCTCCTCGAACAGGTACTCGCCGACGCCCGGATCGCCAATGAAAAGCTCCAGAAAGCACACGAAAAACTAGAGGAACTTGCCCATGTCGATCCGCTTACCACAGCTCTCAATCGGCACGCGTTTCATGGCTACCTAAAACGCAAGGGAGATGAGGATCAGGCTGTCTCAGGCTGCCTCGGCTTCTTTGACATCGATAATCTCAAGACGATAAATGACGTCCACGGACACGCTGTCGGCGATATCGTCATACGCGCTGTTGTAAGGGCGATCCGTGAGATCGTTCGCGGCGAAGATCTGGTCTTTCGTTGGGGCGGTGACGAATTTTTTGTGATCATGATCGGTCTCGACTCGGCAACCGCCAATGAGCGGATGAAGAAGATGGAACGGCTGCTATCCGCCGTTCGGATCGATAGCCTCGGATATCCGATCGAGGTCGGGGTGTCACACGCCTTCGAAGATTTTGCTTCTCTGGCTGATCTCGACGCGACAATAAAAGCCGCCGACGAAGGTATGTACCGGCAAAAGCAAGTGCGAAAGGACCGAACCCACGCGAGTAAACACGTATTGCAAAATGCGGCGCAACCGGTTGGCGTTCTCGCTGACCGCTAAAAACAGAAAAATCACCATGCCGCGGAGATGGTCTCTCATCAGCGCGGCATTTTTGCGTTTACCGAAACTAAAGACTAAAGCTTATCTCTGAAGAATCCCGTTACCATTGCCCACGCGTCCTCCGCAGCAACGGCGTCGTAAACCTCGGGCCGCGAACTGTTTGAAAACGCGTGGTCTGCGTCGTATTTGACGGAATGAATGGGCAGTTCGAACCGCTCGGCCGCATCTTCGAGCTGTGCGACCCTGGCTGGTGTGATCCAACCGTCGCGTGTGCCGGAAACAAAGATCGTCGGCGTTGTCAGATGCTGCAATACATCATCGCCCGGAATGTCGCCGTAAAACGGTGCTGCCGCACTCAGACCTTCAAGTTTACAGGCCGCAAGCAAAGCATACGTCCCGCCCATGCAATACCCGGTAATACCAAAGTGCGAAACGTCGTACGCGACCGCCGCCGCATCGATCGCATTCTTGATCGTATCAATGCCGTCATCGTGTGCGAGGCCATTCAACATCGCCGAAGCCTCGCCGCTGTCCGCCGTCGTTTTACCTCGGTAAAGATCGACAGCGACGGCGATAAAGCCCTCGTCGGCGTAACGGCCAGCGATACTCTTGATATTGTCGTTCAGCCCCCACCATTCGTGAATTAGAATGATCGCTTTAGTCCCGCCGCCATCCGGCATTGCGACATATGCGCTAGACGGGCCGTTGGCGGTATCGAATGAAAGTGTTTCTGTTTGCATGAAATAACCCCCAAAGTGCGTAGTTGAAGAATATTTTGCCACGAATTGCACGAATTACACGAATATCTTCATTCGTGATATTCGTGTAATTCGTGGCTAAACCGCTCTAAAAGAACCTGATCGTATATGTAAATCTCACGCCGCGCCCGATCTCGGGCGAGATATCTTTGATAAAAGATATGTGGTTGAAATAGAGCTTATTGTTCAGGTTAAAGGCGTTGAGCGAAAAGATATTTGCCGTATGCTTGCCCGCGAGAATGTACGATGCGGTTACATTCGCCGTGCCGTAGCCCCCCGTTGGCGTCTCGTTGGTGAAGATACGATCCTGCCGACCGACGGCGACAAACTCAGGCCTAACGGTCAGATTCTGGTAATGCAGATCAAGGCCGACGCGGCCACGGATCGGCGAAATACGCGGCAGCGGTCGTCCATCTTTGAGCTGGGCGTTGACGTAATCCATGCCGGTGATGACATTGATATATTTATTCGCCGTCACATCGAGGCTTAACTCGGTTCCGGTAAATCGGCTGTCGGCCTGTAGATAATCCGCAAATTCCAGTCCACTATCCGGATCGAACGTGCCGCGAGGTGCCAGAAAGACAAAATTCTGGAATGAGTAATAGTAAAAATTTGCCTCCGCCTTAAACCTTTCATTCTGGTGCCGCAAGGAAAAATCGATGCCGTTGTTGATCTCGGGCTTTAGATTTTGATTGCCGATCTCAAAGAGCAGCGAACCGTCGTGCGGGCCGTTGTTGTATAGTTCCTCGAGAGCGACCGCCCGGTAGCCGTGCGAATAATTGGCGACAAACAGGCCGCCTTTCCACAGGTCAAATTTTGCACCCGTGCCGCCCGAAAAACCGGTAAAACTGCGATCCGGCAGCAGCGTATTGACCGGCTTGTATCTGTTATTCTCGATCCGGCCGCCAAACTGAAGTGTGAATCGTTCAAATTTCAGTTCCTCAAGGCCAAAGAACGACAACGCCGTATGCTTTACCGGCCCATCGACGAGCACCTCGGCACCGACCGTCGAAAAGGCGCGTTTGAAGGTCTCAAAGCCAAAACGTCCTGTCAGCTTGCCTACCTTTTTTTGCTCAAACATGGCACGAAGCGAATTCACCTTGTTCCGAAACGTTGTGCCGACCACCTCATCTGCCAGCTCCTGATGGCGGTAATTGCTCAGATCGACGGTAAATTTAATAGCCGAGATCGCCCAATTTGGATCGTTGTAGCCAAAGTTAAACTTAAGATCGCCGCGCCAAACGCGTAGGGAGCGTTCCGGTGCATTCGGATCGTTAAAGTCGAGCGGGATGCCATATTTGTTGGTGTAATAGCTGTAGTTCGCGTTGAAAAACGCATTCTTTGCAAAGTAACCAAAGCCGACTGCACCGGTCGTATTTTTCGTAAAGGTGTTTTGAACCGTTCCGAAATTCCCGCCGGCCTTATAATTGCCGGTTCTCTGCGTTCCCGCGTTTGCCCAAAACATCCAGTTTTTCAGGCCGTATTCGATACCGCCATTTGCGACTTTCTGACTATTATTTATACCGCCGATAGTCGAGAAATAGGCGCGAACGCCCGGATGAGCGCCTTCGTCGTGACCGCTGATCGAATTGACCACCCCGCCGATCGCGTTGCTGCCGTAGAGCAGGGTCGCCGGGCCTTTTACGACCTCGATCCGATCGATCGATGTCGTATCGACCGGCTCGGAGTGATCGCCGGATTGCGATCCGAGTGAGCCGATGCCGACGCCATCGCTGGTAACTTTTACGCGGTCGCCGTCGAATCCACGGATGACCGGGCGGCTCGTTCCCGGGCCGGACGAGCGTTTTGCGACGCCGGCTTCATTATCCAACATATCACCAAGACCGACCGCCGCACGCAGTGTGAGCTGTGTCGAATCCATTGTATTGACCGACGCTATCGACTCGAATGTACTCTCGGCTAAGCCGCTCGCGGTCACGGTCACGCTTTCCTTTATCCCGGCTAATTGAAGCTGGAAATCCGTTGTATTCGTTGACCCGCTGGTCAGATCGACCTGTTTTGTGACGTCGGCAAACCCTTCCTGATGTACGACGAGCGTGTATCGCCCTGCGGGCACGCCGATGAATTCGTAATAGCCGCTATTATCGGTGGCAGTCGTCCGCTTGAGCTCGACGATCTGTACCGATGCCTGATGAAGCACCGTATCGCGTCCAACGGTCTCAACCGTTCCGCTTATCTTGCCCGTCGTCTGGGCGAACGAGATGAGACTGGAAATTAGAATCAAACAAAGAAATAGAAAGAACCTGTTTATCATAAATACCTCAGAAACTCCCGACACAAACGGCCGGAGCATGTCAAAAAAACCGCTTTTGCGGCGCGCTTTAAGCGATAGGATCGATATCGATCCCGGGTCTTTTGAGCAAGCTTATGAAAGTTTCGGAGGACTAAAGGGTGGACTTATCGGGCGAAAAATAGCCTCGCCGTTCCCGAAAGGGATACGAGGCTCTTTGCGTAGATCGTTTGCGGAAGGAATCGGGGAAAAGAGATCGAGCAGAGCGTTTTGCTGAGCGGTCTGGTGCCCTACATTGGGCAGTTCCTGACGTTCGTGACGGCTTTCGCTGCAAAGGATAAGTGTCTGACACGGATCTTCGTTACATCCTTCGTTCGCGGAGATCGATGTGTGATTAAGCACCAACGGCGAAAACGCATGCAACATCGTGTGCGAACCAAACTCGACCAGCAAAAACAAAAGAAAGGCCACCGCGAAAAGCCGCCGCCAGTTTTCTTTCTTTACAATTGTCAGATAAATAGTTCGCACAACAATATTTTGAGTATAGTCTCCAAGCGGCGATTGTAGCAAGAAGGAACTGATCACGAAGAGCATACTACGCACATAAAAAGGATTTAGTTTCTATAAACGCGGTAGTCGATCTCTGCGAAAATATTGTCGCGATTCTCGATCTCTGAGAGCAATTCGTGATCGACGTCGCCGGTTTCGAGCATGTTCGCCAGCATATTGAAGCGCTGGATGTGCGACTGGAAACGGCGTGATGAATATTGCACCGTCGTGCCTTGATAGATCTGGAATGCCCAGTCGGAGGATTGGGCGAGGAGGAGTTCGCGGGCGAGTTGGTTGAGGATTCGCTCGTCGGACCGCAGGCTGCCAGCCTGCGTGTCTTCGTTTTTCTGCGAAGCCTTTCCACCTACACTCGCAGGCTGGCAGCCTGCGGTCAGACATAGCTCCGTCATTCTTCGTTCAGCGTCGTGCTGGTACGGGTACATCCACGAATTGCCTTCGTTGATCCAGACCTTGTAATAGCCATTCTCGCCCCAGCTTGAGGCGGTCGGTTTTTGGACCTGGATAGGCAAA
Source organism: Acidobacteriota bacterium (assembly GCA_031431415.1). GTDB lineage: Bacteria > Acidobacteriota > Blastocatellia > Pyrinomonadales > Pyrinomonadaceae > OLB17. The sequence goes on from JANPDK010000130.1 coordinate 29,692, forward strand.
CCGCTGTCGAGAAAATCGCCGGGCGTGATGCACTCGATCTCGTTTTGATCGAAGTGTATCTTCTTAAAGAAAAAGTCAATGAACTGCGGCCCCTCGAACCACCAGTGGCCGTAAAGCTCTGCGTCGTATGGACTTATGACAAGCGGCGGATGACCTTCGAAGGTTTCACGGAGCTTGTGTGCCTGCTTGATGCGTTCGCCGATAAAGTGAGCCGCGTTCTCGGCCGCCTTGTCGCGGGCCATCGCGGGAATATACGGTTCCTTGCGGTTTTGCGGCACATCGCGGCCGGTGATGCGGTGATATTTTAGGCCGAGATGCCTTCGTTCGCCGTCGGCGTGAAGGTGCGGTTTTAGATAATCGAGCGGCGCGTCCCAGCCGATGTCGCGGTAAAATTCGCGGTAAAGATCGTTGCCCGGATAGCCGATCTCAGCCGACCAGACCTGTTGACTCGTCTCGACATCGCGTGCAAACACCGCCGTCCCATTCGGCGTCACAACCGGAGCGTGAACGCCATATCTCGGCCGTGGGTCACCGTAAAGTATTGCGTGCGTGTCGCTTATAAAATATTCAATACCCGCCGTTTTGAGCAGGTCTTCAATTCCCGGCTCATAGGCACACTCGGCCAGCCAAATGCCACGGGGCTGGCGGCCAAAGTGCTTTTTGTAGTTGGTTACTGCGATCTCGACCTGTGCGCGGCGGGATTCGAGCGTCGAGATGAGCGGCAAAAATCCATGCGTCGCACAACAAGTAATTATCTCTATCACGCCTTCATCCTGTAGCTCTTTAAATGCGTTGACGAGATTTCGCTTGTAACGGTCGTTCCAGAGATTGAGTGAAGAGATCAGATTCTCGACGTACATTTTGGCCACGTCGTGAAATTCCGGCGATTCGCTTCGCGTCCGAAATTCCTCTTTGACAGCCAGCTCGATCAGATTTTCGAGGTGATGTGTATATCGCTGTTGCAGCAGCGGATCGGCGAGCATCTCACACAGCGGCGGCGAGACGTTCATCGCGAGACGCGGCTTTGCGCCCGATTCGTGCAGAGTTTGGAATATGAAAATTAACGGAAGATAAACCTCAGTGATCGCCTCGTAAAGCCAGTCTTCCTCAAGAAACTCAGGGTATTCCGGATGCCGGACGAACGGCAGGTGCGCATGGAGAATGAGGCTGAAGTATCCGAGGGGCATAAATGCAGTTGTCAGTTGTCGGTGGTCAGTTGTCAGTAGCTACTCGAAGAATCGCACAACTACTGACAACCGACAACTGGCTACTGATAACTAGCGAAGCGAATGCGAACTTACTGGATTGTATCGAGGTGCGAATGTTGCTCCGCTTTTCGACGAAATATTCTTCGTCTTCAGCGTCTTTGGAAAATGCACGAGGCTTGCTCCGTAGACGGCGGAGCCGAATTCTTCCTCGGTCCACTCGGCTTCGTCGATGTCGAAGTATTCGCTCAGAGCGGCGAGTGCATTTGCGGCGTTTAGCTTTTCGACGTTGGCTTGCAAAATCGCACAGAGTGCTGAACTGACACGCGTTCGCAGTTCTTCGAGCGTAAAGCCCGATGCGAGAGCGAGCATCGCGTAGCGGATGTCCTCGGCTGAGATCGCGTTGAGATTGTGCTCTTTGGAGCCGATGAACTGCGAGAAAGCGATCTGCGTCGTGTTCTCAGCGGCATGAACGTCATCGCCCGCCATGGCAACGTCAAAGGCGTCACGCGAAAATCCGGCTACGTCGAGAACCTCTGCAAATTTGTTTGCCGAGACCGTCCACTTTGCATCACTCGCCGGTCGCGGACTTGGCGAACGCCGTGGTGTCTGTATCGTGTTCGAATAAATGATGCGGAAATACGGGCGATTGACCGCGTAAAATCCAATCTCAGCCTGATATTCACTATCCGGCTCGACCGCGAACCACCAATTCCCTTCGGCCTCGCACGGCTGGATTTCTTCCGTTCCACGCTTGAGATCAGTCAGCTTGAGGACGAGTGTGTAGCTGCCGAGGTCGTCGCCAAAAACACTCTTGAGCTGCTGCCATGGGTTTTGGCGGACCGACCAGTAGAAATAAAGCCTCGTCGGCGTTTGCATCAACAGCCGTGCTCGGTTTTCTTTCTCAAGGTCAGGCAGCGAAACGTCGGCGAGAGCCTTAAATACAGCGGAAACCTCGACGTTTGGCTCAGTGGCCGCAATGTCTGGTGTGACGTCCAGATCAAGCTTCTTTGACCTAACGGTCTTTTTTGCTGGTTTCTTCGCCGCTTTCTTTGTCGTTTCCGAAACCGCAACCGCTTTCGATGTGCTTGCCGTTGCCGTTTTCACCGCACGTTTTTTGACCGCCGATGTCTCACTCACCGGCTCTGCAAATGCATCGGCGGCGATCGCGATAACTGGCGCTGCCGCCTTCGTGACTACGCGTTTTGCCGGTACTTTCGCCTCGGCTTTGATAACCTTGACGGAGCGCTTCGCCGGAGCAGAAGTTTCGACTATTTCAGCGAACGGATCGACTGAAATAGCTGATTTAGCCGTCTCTTTTGCCGCCCCCGCTTTCTTTTTCACTACTTTCGTTTCCATAACACAAAAACCGCAAACTAAAAGTATGCGGCTTTGAGGGAGAAGTGACAAGTTGTCGCTGCCGCTTAGGATGGCCGTTCAGACGCGCCGGTCACTGTTTTTCGATAGTTCTTTAGCTTGATCTCGATCTTGCCGTACTGAGAATCAACAAGAGCTTTGACAGGAATGCGACGAGTATCATCGGTCAACCAAATGACCATTTTGCCCTTTTGCTCGATCAGACGACCTCGGCCGAAGACCTCTGGTTCGATCTTGAAACACCACACTTTCCCGAGTTCGGTATTTTGCTGTTCGCGGCCGGTAACGACCACCGGCAGCTTGTAAACAAGCCCGGAATCGCTGACCGACAGGTCAAACCGTTTGCCAACCGCAAGCGGCTCGAGACGAACAGCGTAAATTGCAGACACCATATCGTGCGTGTCGCCGATGAGGTCAGATGCGATGCGGCGCGGCGGTCGATTGCGATCTTTGGGGTCGGTCTCGGTCCATGTGACGCTCTTTTGCGAATAATTAAACAAGCCTTCGCTCTCGCGAACACGCTCTTTCTGAACGTCCCGTTTTGTCGTCTTTATGATCCTAAAATTATCGAGATCGATCGTCGAGACGTAATTTTGAGCAAAACTATATCGGAAAAGCCTGAGCAGCGTACCTTTCGAGATCGCATCGGTCTTGATCGTCAACTCTTTCGAATCCGGCGACGCTGTAGCCGAAAACGTTAATTCGGCGACGGAAACGCTGATCTTCAGGCGGCTGACCCTGCCTTCGTACGTCATCGCTTCACCCGCAAAGACGCGGCCCGGTTGGCTCTGCGCCGAAATAACGACTGCCGAAACCGCCAGCACGGTTAGTAAAATTATCGATCTGAGCACTGAAAAATTCATCCTTTCTAGGGCAGAAAATACGCTTTTGCGATCAAAACCGCTATGGCGAGGGCGACGCCGATGGCGGCACGGTATTCACGATACTGCAAGTATAGCTGAAAATCGAACGCCGTGTCCGAACTTTTCCACGGTGTAATACGCGGAATTAACATCGGAACGTTGCGCTCGTACTCATCAAATTCCTCACCGAAAATTTGACGAATATCATCTGCTTCGACGCGCATAACCGGCAAATAGATGCCGATGAACAGGACACAAAAAATTATCGCCAGCCACCAAACGCCAGCCGCCAGCGTAAATCCGACGCCCATCACCAGGCTGCCGACATACAGCGGATTTCGCGTATATGCGTAAGGGCCGCTGACTGCAAGCTCTTTTGCCTTGCGAATGTGTCCCGACGCCCACGCGCGGATCAGGACACCGATCACCGCTACAGCGCTACCGATCGCAAGGCTCAACGCCGTCGGTTTCGCGAAAATAAGGAAAACTGCCGCGAAGATAAATCCCAGCGGTACGCGAATTCGTTGGAGTGTGCGTTTGTCGAACTTGGCCATTCATTTCCGATTCGGAGCTCTCAGACGTTTCGCGACGGCTGAAAATACGGTCTCCACGTCGATATCCATACATATCCATTTTCCGCATGTGCGGCGGTTACAGTCGATACGGCAATCGATGTCGTTTCGTTCGACGACGATATCGTCGGGATTTGGGCTGCCGTTTCGCCACCATTCTGTTGGGCCAAAGATGCCGACGACCGGTGCACCGGCGGCGACTGCGATGTGCGTCGGGCCCGTGTCGCCACCAACATAAACCTTAGCTCGTTTTGCAAGCTCGTAAAATCCTTTTAGGCTCGGCTGTTCTAACTTAGTTTTGCCGGAAACGCTGTTTTCGGCAACGAGTTGAGCCAATTCTGTTTCACGCGGGCTGGTCGCGACCACAGATATCAGTCCCAATTCTTCCCAAAGGCGGTCGGCGAGACGGCCAAATTTTTCAGCGTGCCATAGCTTTGTCACCCAACCGCCGCCGGGATTGAGAATAGCAAAATCGCCGCCTGTACGTTCGATGATCGCAGCAGCCTCGGCACGGTGTTCGGCATTGGTGGTTATCGGAAACTCAAGTTCGTCCGCTGCCAATGGAAAACCAAGAGCACCGCTTGCGAGGGCGAGATTTTTGCGGATCACGTTGATCTGCTCGGGAATTGTAACTGTGTCGGTGAGCAACACACGGCTCGACGGTTCGCGGAGGCCGTCTCGCGAGAACCCCCACCGCCGTTTCGCCCCCGACAGTTTCGCGATCGTCGCCGATTTCCAAAGACCCTGAAAATCTATCGCGATATCAAACTTAAATTTGCGCAGGTCGCGTAACTGTTTACCCACACCGAGCAGAATTTCCTCGATCACCATTCCGCCGCGCAACGACTTGGTATCGACTTCGATCAGATTATCGATCGACGCATTGCCGCGCAGCATCTCAGCAACGCCTTCCTCGACGACCCACGAGATCTCCGCATCGGGCATTGCCCGCCGAATGGCCGCGAGCGATGGCAGCGTATGGATGATATCGCCGATCGAGCCAAGTTTTACGATCAGAATGTGCACTATCTAATCGTAATGGAAATAGGCCAATTGTGAAATGCGATAGTGTGACGAGCGAAACAATTTACTATCGCATGGCGTAGCAAAACCGTTACTTTATTCCGATCGACATTAAAAAATCCTGTGGACAAACCATAGTCGTCTCAGGTACACTTTCTTAGAACTTACTGAACAACTTCTCGACTGATCTTAGTAATTGCTTGTCCGCGAACCGGCCCCAATACACCTGAGGGATGTCTATTCTTTACGATCCTCAGCGGATCTCGATCAAAATTAGGACAAGAAAATGAAAACAGCACAAAAAATTTTACTGGCCCTCGTCATCATTACCGGCATTTCTATGACGGCTCTGGCTCAAGAAATCACCTGGTCCGAAAACTTTCAAAACCCGGCTGAGATCGTCAAAGACAAGGCCGTCGCAAGGGCGTCATTCCCAACGGATTTCAAATTGTTTAATTTGAATATAGCCCCTGTAAGGGATCAATTACTTTCGGCCGTTGACGGCAAAAGTGGTTCTACATTCATTTTCCTGCCTAATGCAGATGGCATCATGGAACAGTTTGAAGTATTCGAAGCCTCAAACTTTGAACCCGAGCTTCAGGCCCGGTTTCCGGATATTCGTGCATTTTCGGGTCGCAGCCTTACGGACCCTTATGCAACTTTGAAATTGAGTATTTCGCCTCAAGGCCTACAGGGCATGATTTTCAGGACGGAAACTGAAAACGAATTCATTGAGCCATATTCGCAGGATCGAACGGTTTATGCCGTATTCAAGGCTAATCGTCAAAAGGGCGGCTTGCCGTGGGCATGTAATACCGAAGAGCAGAAAATGTTCAAGGGTTTCAATGAGCAACTGTCGAGTATCGATATTCCCGAGAGCAACACTGGCGAAATAAGGACGTTGCGTCTTGCGCAGTCAAACAACGGAGAATACGCCAACTTTTTCGGAGCATCGACCGTTGGCACGCCTGCCGACACGGCCATCGTACTTGCCGCCTTTAACGCAACGCTCACCCGCGCAAACGGAACCTACGAAAAAGATCTGGCAGTTCACCTGAACCTGATCGCAAACACGACGGCGGTCATTTACTACAATCCGGCAACCGACCCGTATTCGACGTTGGGCAACTGGAATAACGAGCTTCAGGCTACACTAGCCGCAAATATCGGAGCCGCGAATTATGATATCGGTCACATGTTTGGAGCCTCCGGCGGCGGCGGTAATGCCGGTTGTATTGGCTGTGTTTGTAGCGCTGACGACACTAAGGGACGCGGTATAACCTCTCCGGGGGATGGAATTCCAATGGGAGATAATTTCGACATCGACTATGTTGTCCACGAGGTAGGCCATCAATTGGGCGCAAATCATACCTTTTCACACAATCTTGAAGGTACCGGTGTAAATAAAGAAGTCGGTTCCGGGATCACAATTATGGGTTATGCCGGAATAACGAGTTTCGACGTGGCCCCGCACTCGATCGATATATTCCATCAGGCGTCGATCGCCCAGATACAGGCAAATCTTCCGACCAGGCCCTGTCCCCCGGCCAGTATCATTGTGATGACCGTCAACACGCCTCCCGTTGTTGCAGCGGTTCCCAGTAACACTATTCCTATTACCACACCTTTTGCATTAACAGGCAGCGCAACCGATCCTCAGGGTGACCCTATCACCTATAATTGGGAGCAAAATGACAATGCGACGACATCAGGAGCAAACAGTGTTGCGTCGCCCACAAAAGCCACCGGTCCAAACTGGTTGTCGTTTCCATCCACAACATCTCCGACCAGAACGTTTCCGAGGCTATCGACGATCCTGGCTGGTTTAGCCGTTACTCCGCCGCTTCCCGGCGGTGATGCCGGCGCAAACATCGAGGCGTTGAGTTCAATTTCACGAAACTTAAATTTCAGATTAACTGTCAAGGACAATCGTCCTTACGTTCCCGGTTCGACTATTGGTCAAACCCAGTTGATCAACACGTCCGTTATCGTTACCAATACTTCTGGACCATTTCAGGTGACGGTTCCGAATACTAATGTTTCTTGGGACGGTGGGACGGCTCAGACCGTAACCTGGGATGTAAATAACACGACCGCCGCTCCTGTGAGTTGTGCCAGTGTAAAGATCTCGTTATCGACGGACGGCGGCCAAACATTCCCGACAGTTTTGGCGGCGAGCACGGCAAATGACGGATCCGAATCAGTGACGATCCCTATCGGACCGACTGCGACGGCAAGAATGAAGGTTGAGGCTGTTGGCAATATCTTTTTCGATATTTCCAACACGAACTTCACGATCAGCACCGCCGGCGGCACGCCGACACCGACAAATACGCCGACCGCAACGCCGACTCCGACCGCAACGCCGACAGCAACGCCGGTACCAGGGGCGTGTACGTTCTCGAATGGCGGGTTGAATCCGACAGCGAATTCGAAGAGCGGGGTGGCAGCCCCGGCCGGGTTCTTCTGGAGCGAGGCTCAGAACAATGCTGGCGACACGACGGTAGCCAACACGAATGCGGGTTTTGCGGTAACGCAGGGCTCATTCCGGCTGGCTGACAACTTTACGTTGACTCAGACATGTACGCTACAGACGGCGGCATTCTACGGTTATCAGACCGGTTCACCAGCAACACCATCGCCATTTACGGCAATGACGCTCCAGATCTGGAACGGAAGGCCGGGCGATGCAGGAGCAGCCGTTGTATTTGGTGATACAACGACCAACCGTCTCGCAACATCAGTGAACTCGACATTCTTCCGTATCTTTAAC
>JANPDK010000131.1:0-8971 GCA_031431415.1 Acidobacteriota bacterium
GGATCGACATAATGCTTTACACGAAATGAAAACAAAAAAGCCGGCAAAAGGCAATTTTGCCGACTCGCCCATTTGTGAGTTTGGCAGCCTATTTTGGCACCGAGTTGATCGCCGTCGGGGGCCGCGTATTGTAGAAAGTAATAAAATCCCTGGTGATATCGTACTGTGCGGTAGCAAAAATTAGCATCCCATTCTGATCCTTTGACACGTCAAAAACGAGACCGAAGCCCTTCGATTTTACATATTCATCGAGCGACTTGAGGGCCGCCGAATATTCGGGACCGACGACCTGCGACTGGCGTTTCTGAGCCAAGGTATTGAAGTCGTCCTCTTTGTACTTAACTTCGAGCTTGAGCCTTTCAAGTTCCGCGACCTTTGCCTGAGCCGCTTTCTCGTCGATCGGTATCCCTTTGGCTACATTGTCGCGAAATGTGGCTACTTCTTTTTCAACCTGCTGGACTCGGACGACGATCTGCTGAAACTCGCTTCTTTTCGGGTTGAGCTCGGCACTGAGATCCTTCGCAGCAGTAAGAATCCGCGTTATCCCGCTTTTCTCATTAAAAAAGGCTGCCGTATCGATAATGACGATCTTTGACGTGGCTCCAGCCGGTTGCGCCGGTTGTGCAAACAAGGGAAGGGCCGAGTAGATGGCTAGCAGCAATGCGGCAAACAAATATCGTTTCATGACAAAAACTCCATCAAAAAAGCGTGAGGCCAGATGAGAGCGAGCCTCGTCTGACCTCGATTTTGAGAAACGCCCAAAGGGCAATTATTTCGGTGCTGCCGTAGTGGCGGTCGTCGCCGGACGCGTGTTGTAGTACGCGATGAATTCCTTGGTGATATCTGCCGCCGGGTCGAGTACGAGGATCGCATTGGCATTGGCTAAAGCAGCGATGTCGAGGACGACCGTGTAACCTTTCTGCTTAGCAAATTCCTGGATCCCCTTGTCGAGATCGGCCATTATAGGGCCTAGAAGTGTGTTCCGGCGGGCCTGAACGGAAGCCTCGGCGTCCTTTTGCTTAAACTCAAGCTCACGCTGCAAACGCTGGCCTTCTTCCTGCTTGGCGAGAATCGCTTGCTGACTCATAGGCACGGCGGGATTTTTCGATGCATTCTCCAGTTCGGTGGCGATAGCTTTTATCCTTGTGTCAAGCACTTGCAAAGCCGCGATCGTCGGTTTGAACTCTGTGTCGAGCTGTTTCAGGACAGTGACGTATTTATTAACGCCATTCAGACCCTTGTCGTCGCCGCCAAAGGCGCTTGTATTGATCCAACCGATCTTTGTTGCTGCCGGTACTGACGGAACGCCGGTCTGAGCAAATGCCGAAACCGCAAATAATGCCGCAAAAACAAAGCTGACGGCAAGCGTAGTAACCTTTTTCATTATCTTTTAGAACTCCTTAACTGTTCGTGTGCGACGCCCGGGGCACCGTTCGATCTTGTAAATACTTTGAAACCAATTTTACGAAAACTGTTGCTTAGCGTTTCAAAAAAGAATAGCAATCTTAATTAAAGGGCTAATCAATGTCAATTTTCGGCCATTAGAACGTTCGGCCGACCGTAAATCTAAATCCATTACGCTTGCCCGGGAGGAAAATGCCAGGCAATTGTTCCGTAAACCCAAACACGGCGACCGGATTGTAATAATAGATTAGGCGAAACGGCACGTTAACGACCGGCACCTGTACACGAAACTCGACACCAACACTCGCCTTAAAATCGCCGATCTTGCTAAATTTGGCACCATCGACATCGAGCAGCGAATTTTGCTGAACTTCGCCCCGCAGGAAGAATTGCTGAATCTGCGGCGACAGGCTGGTCGGACAGCCAAAACGGTTGCCTCGGCAAAACTCGTTGATGTAATCGGTCTTTGTCATAACGCGACCGCGATAATAGAGCACCGACCCGAAACTACTCTCGAGTACGGGCGTATTTATTAATCCGAGGGCTGTCAGACGTCCGGCACCGAGAAACGTGTCGTCCGGCAGGAATTCGCTATTGATGATCTGGTTGCCAGTTTTTCTCAGGTTAAACACCGAGCCGATATCTCCAAAGAAAGCGAGCGTCGCCGGGCCGAAGATCGGCATACGATACTCAACATTCGCCAAAAGCTGGGTGTCGCCGCCGATAAAGCGGAAGTTTCGGGAAAACAGGGCTGGGTTTGCTCCACCAATGCCGGTTACCTGTCCGAGAGTCGCAAGCTCAGTAGCATCACGCGTGTTGAGGCCAGTATTCGTTTCAGCGGTGCCAAATGAGTTGGTCGCAACGACCACATTTCTGCTGGTCACATACGTGTCGAACGGTGCCACCGGCCCGATCGAACGCGATGTGTAGCCGCGAATGTCATTCTCACTGCCCAGATAATATCGCTCGTACGCCGGTACGCCGCCCACAAACGATATCGAATTCGCATTGCGGATCTTATCGGTCACAGACCAAGTGCCGATCGTGCCAGCCTGAATGCGGAACGCGAATATGTGCGGATTCTTGGAAGTTTTATTACGTACCGGGATGAAGTGCGAATACGTGATATTCGGCTGATACGTACGGACATCGCCACCAAGACCTGCAAACGCGATCGAGGCCGAAAGTGATTTGCCGCCATTCGTATCGATGCCGTTGGCTGCGGGCCGTCGCGTATCATAGACGAATGTGCCCGTGATACGGCTGGTCAGGATGTTCGGTTGACGGTAAATAACCGGAATCCTCGCAGCTGGGTCGGCGGACTGATTGATCGCGGGATCCGCAATGCTGGTAGCCGAAAATTGGTAGGTCAACCCTATCCTCGAAAACTGTGTAAACGTTCGCTTCTTAAAGAAAAGCTCTGATAGCGGAGCCGTCGCAAAGACACTCGCTCCATAGGTCGTCTGAGTAAAAAGGTTACTCTCGTTCGTTGTAACCTGTCCAAGAGGATTATAGAGATCGTTTAGGATGTCCTGATTCTGTGTAAGGAACGTGCCCTCGCCAAAGAACTTATATCGGCTCGCAAAGATCGAGAATCCCGCCGAGATCGGCCGATCGCGAAAATAAGGCTGCTGGTATGTAAACTGCAAGCTTTGCTGACGATTACCCGCACCCACATTGAAGGAAAGGATCTCACCTGTTCCGGCAAGGTTGTTGGTCGAATACTCGAGTCCAAAGAATGAGCCTCCGATGCCCGAGACGCCACCGTTAAAAGATATTTGCTGACGCCCCTTCTCCTTAACCTTGACGATCAGATCGACATCCCCCTTTTCTTCGTCGGTGCGTATCTCAACGTCCTGATCCTTATCGATCGGGTCGAAATACTGCGATTGGTTCAGACGTGCAACCGAGATCTCAAGGAAATTCTGATTGTAGATGTCGCCCTCATTGATGAGGAACTCGCGACGCATCACCTTATCCCGCGTGAAGGTGTTGCCCGTAAATTCCAAACGGCGAAGCGTAAACTGCTTGCCCTCGTCGATCGTGATAGTAATATCAACAATTCCTTCATTCGGATTGGTCGGACTGTCCTTAAATTGCGGGTCAGGCTCGGCCGTGTACTGGACAAATCCCTGACCGCCATAAACCTTTTTCAGATCTTCGTAGATCGCATTCTGCACCCGCTTACCATCGACGATCTCACCTTTCTTGAGGCCGACGTAGGCGAGTATCTGCTGTTCGGAAAATATAGAGTTGCCCTCGACCTTTACCTCGCCGACTCGGTAAACCCTGCCCTCGGTGATAGGCACACGGATCTTCAACGTGTCGTCCATCGACGTGAGCAGCGGAATCGGGAAATTGTTCAGTAGTGGGAAACCGGTTCGTTTGTAACCCAGGCCAACCACCTCAGGCTCGCCAACGCGGGCCTGAAAATAGCCCTTTGACCACATGTACGTTCGCACGTTTCGATCGAGATCGTATTGGAGCTTTCTGAGATCGAGGATGTCCAGCCCCTTGACCCTTGAGACGAGGCCGGTTTCTTTGACCAGCTCAAGAGCCGCTCGAAGCTCGCTGTCCTTAAAGTGCTGATTGCCCTCAAAATCGATCTCGATGATTCGCGAGCGATTGCCCTGATCGATATTAAAAATGATCGCGATCGATGTGGCCGAGACTTCTTCTTCGGTCACATCGACCTTCGCATTCGGAAAGCCTTTCGATGCAAGCATCTCGCGCAGAACACGTGTCGCAGAACGTGCCTTGACCGGATCGTAAACTGATTCTTTCGAAACGCCCACGCGTTTCTCGCGAAATTCTTTGAGGATGTCCGATTCCTGTAGTACCTTGGCACCTTTGAACTGCAGATCACGGATGATCGGCAGCTCACGAACCTCAAAGATCACATTCACGCCGCCGCGGATGCCATCTTCGGTCAAAACGCGGGTTGCTGTCTTATCAAAAAAGTTTAGTGAAAGTAGCTCTCTCAGATCACGCTCAAGCGCCGCCGGATCGTAAACGTCGCCCTGTCGCGTCTTAATGTAATAAAGAAGGTCTTCGTCGCGGAGTCGGCGGTTTCCCTGGATATCGACACTCTCGACGATCTGCTGAACGTTTGCCGCCGTGACGCTTTTATTCTCCGCACCGCCGCTGGTTCGGGCCAGGGCCGGAAGCGCCAAAATGGCCAAGGCCAGTAATACAAATCCGAGTGCGCGTGCATTCTTCATAAAGAGCGGGACTTTCCTTTTGAGCAAATTAAAAAGCTCCGAAAAGCTTTCGTTTCGCCGCGTCGTTTGCCGATAGAGCATTAGAATAAAACAACAAAAACGGCTTTTCAAAGTCGGTTTTTTAACTTCCAGTATGATTCTGGCGCACGGCCACAGGTTGCCTTTTTGCGCTAGCTCTGCAAACTTCCGAATTATACAGGGAAAGCGCGAAAAACCGAAAACGGGCGCTGTACTAATTGGACTTTCTCGCCTGCGACTGCACTGCAGTAATTGCAACTGCATCCACAATATCTTCCGCCTTACATCCTCGCGAGAGGTCGTTACACGGTCTATCCAATCCTTGAAGAATTGGGCCGATGGCGGTGCCGCCGGTAAGGCGTTCGGTTAGTTTGTAGGAGATGTTGCCGGCGTTGAGGTCGGGGAAGATGAGGACGTTAGCTCGGCCGGCGACCTCGGAGCCGGGCGCTTTTGAGGCGCCGACGGACTGGACGAGTGCGGCGTCGGCCTGGAGTTCGCCGTCGATGGCGAGTTCGGGCATTCTGGCCTTAACGGTTTTTGTTGCTTCGAGAACTTTGTCGATCAGTTGATGCTTTGCACTTCCCTTTGTCGAGAACGAGAGCATCGCAACCCGCGGTTCGACCTGTAGCAGAGCACGGCACGAATCTGCTGAGGCGATCGCGATCTCTGCGAGTTCTTGGGCGTTTGGATCGATGACGACGCCGCAATCGGCGTAGATCATTGCTCCACGCACTCCAAATTTCTTGTCCGGCACGACCATCAGAAAGAAACTCGAAACGGTTTTCATTCCGGCACGCACTCCGATACAACGCAGAGCGGCTGCGACGGTGTGAGCAGTTGTATTGGTTGCGCCAGCGACCGACCCGTCAGCTTTGCCTTCGCGAACCATCAGGTTTCCGAAATACAAAGGATCCTTTATGGTCTGCTCAGCTTCCTCAAGAGTGACGCCTTTTGAGACCCGCATCTGGTGATAGAGCGTCGCGAGTTTACCGAAGTCGCTGGATTTGCGATGGTCGAGAATGTCGACGCCGTTCAGATTCGAACCTGATTCCGTCGCCAAAGCACGGATCTTCTCTTCGTTTCCAAGGATAGTGATCTTCGCGATCCGCTGAGCCGCGCAGATCGCCGCCGCCTGAACGGTACGAATGTCTTCGCCCTCAGGCAAAATAATATGCTGCGGATCAGCGGCTGCTCGCTCTCGGATTTGTTTAAGAATCATAGGGCCTGAGTTCAGAGTGCAAGCTTTAGCTTGTCCTTTGCCAAACGTAAGAACAAGCTAAAGCTTGCACTCTGAACAGAATTTACCATACAACCAATCGAGGCGAAACTTGCACAAAGCTGCGGTCGTAATTAGACTGAGGGCATAGGCAAAAAATGAGCGATATCACGAAGGCTAACACGAAATTGAAACGCGGTGAAAAGTCGGAGCTTAAGGGCCGCATGCGAAGCTTTTTGATGTTCCTGCCGAATATGGTGATGCTGCTCGGTCGCCTTTTGAAGGACGCCCGCGTGCCGACCGCCGAAAAGGCTCTGTTTCTCGCAGCCATAGTCTATGTAATATCGCCGTTAGATCTTATTCCCGATATTTTCCCTTTCATTGGCCAAGTCGATGACCTTTATGTCGTCGCTTTGACGCTGTTGCGTTTGGTCAACCGTACCGATGAATCAGTCGTCCGTCAGCACTGGTCCGGCGGCGGTGACATTGTCGCGCTCTCCGATTCGATCGCAAATATAGCACCAAAATTGCTGCCCAAACGCATCTCTCGCGTTCTCACGACCCGAGTCGAACTGGCCCCGGCGGGTAAGGTGCTTCGCGGGATCACAAAACGTGACGAGGCCCTTGTTCGTGAGATGGCCGGTGACGATCTGCACGAGATCGACGCACGTTCGCGGATGGCGAACTAACAGCGCGCAAATAATTTCCCTCTAACCGCAATTATTTGCCTGAAATTACTGGATTTTAGCGTCCTTTGCGACTTTACCCTAGGGAAGTAACGCAAGATCTGAACTTGAAATTAATTACGCCGGTCCACCGGTTTTTCGTTATACTGTGTCTATTAACGAAAGCCCGGGTTCTGAATTTTATGTTTGAACGCTACACGGAGAGATCCCGTCGGGTGATCTTTTTCGCACGATACGAAGCTCTCCAATATGGTTCGCAGACGATAGCACCAGAGCACATTCTGCTCGGGCTGATGCGCGAGGACAAAACTCTGTCCGCGCGTTTTTTGTCTTTTAGGCACGTGCTGACCGTCGACTCGATAAGGCGTGATATCGAAGAAAGGATCGTGCTGCGCGACCGAATCCCGCAGTCTTCTGAACTCCATCTTTCTGCCGCCACCAAGCAAATTCTCTTCTACGCCAGCGACGAAAGCCGGCAGTTAAAAAATCGTCACATCGGCCCCGAGCATCTGTTGCTCGGCATCGTCCGCGAGGAAAAATCGATCGCCGCCGAGATACTTTTCGGCTATGGCCTCAGATTGAATAATGTTCGCGATGAGATGTCTCGGCAGAGCGTGATACCAGGCGTTTTGGCGGCTACGAAGGAGAATTCAAAAACGCCGGGCCTGCATGAATTCACACGCGATCTGACAGTCGACGCATCCGAAGGCCGGCTCGACCCGCTTGTCGGCCGCAGCCCAGAGATGGAACGGATCATCGAGATACTGTGCCGCCGGACAAAGAACAATCCCGTACTGATCGGCGAATCCGGAGTCGGCAAAACCGCGATCGTCGAGGGTCTCGCTCAACGGATCGTCGATCGCAACGTCCCGACATTTCTCGAGAATAAACGAATCCTCTCGCTCGATCTTTCGCTCGTTGTCGCCGGCACAAAATATCGCGGCCAATTCGAAGAGCGTCTCAAAAAGATCATGGCTGAGCTAAAGGAGAGCAATGAGAATATCGTCTTTATCGACGAGCTTCACACTCTCGTCGGTGCCGGCTCGGCCGAGGGCACGCTCGACGCGGCCAATATTCTCAAACCTGCATTGTCGCGCGGTGACATTCAATGTATCGGTGCGACTACCCCAAACGAATTCCGTAAAACCATCGAAAAAGATCGTGCGCTCGAACGCCGCTTCCAGTCCGTAAAGATCGAGCCACCGACCGAGGCCGAGGCTCTTGAGATCATTTCGGGCGTCGTCGAGCGGTACGAGGCGTTTCATCAGCTTCGATATGCGAAAGAGGCGTTGACCGCCGCCGTTCAGCAATCGAACCGCTACATTACTGACCGTTTTCTTCCCGATAAGGCCATCGACGTTCTCGATGAGGCCGGTGCCCGGGCGAAATTGCGTTACCAACACGAGAATCGCGGCGAGCCTTCGTGGAAGGAAACCGTCGAAAATTGGAAACGCATCGCCGCCAATGAAGAGCAACTTATCTCGTACGAACTGCGTTCGCTCGAAGATTCGTTCTTCGCGGTCGAGGTGACAAAGGACGATGTCGATGAAGTTATCGCCCGCTGGACAGGCGTGCCGGTTTCGTCCGTAAAGCAACAGGAAGCGGAAAAGCTGTTGACCATCGAGACGGCCCTGCATGAACGTATCGTCGCGCAGCGTCCTGCGATCTCTGCATTGGCACGTGCGATCCGTCGCTCACGTGCCGGCCTTAAGAATCCCGGACGTCCCGTTGGCTCATTCCTCTTCCTCGGCCCGACCGGCGTCGGCAAGACTGAGGTCGCGCGTTCGATCGCCGAGTATCTTTTCGGCTCGGAGCGTGCGTTGATCCGCTTTGATATGAGTGAGTTCATGGAGAAACATGCCGTGTCGAAATTTATTGGCTCGCCTCCGGGATATGTTGGCCATGAGGAAGGCGGGCAACTCACGGAAAAACTGCGACGCTCGCCATACGCGGTCGTGCTGTTTGACGAGGTCGAAAAAGCTCATCCAGATCTTTTCAATGTTCTTCTGCAAGTCTTTGAGGACGGCATTCTGACCGACTCGATGGGACAGGCTGTCGACTGCAAACACGCTATCTTTATCATGACCTCAAATCTAGGCGCACGAGTAATCCAAAAACGAGCATCGTTGGGATTTCAGGCAAATGCCGCCGGAACACGCGAACAGATGGAGAGCGAGGTGATGAGCAAGGTCAAGCAGACGTTTGCTCCGGAATTTATCAATCGTCTCGACGAGATCATCATCTTTGACGAGCTGGCCGACGAAGACCTGCTGCGTATCGTTGATCTACAGGTCGCCAAACTCAACCGGATCGTTGAGAGCCGCGAGCTAAAGATCGTCCTTACCGAGGCGGCTCGCAAGTGGCTGATCGACAAAACCTGTACCGACCGCAAATACGGTGCTCGTCCGCTAAAACGTGCCTTGCAA
>JANPDK010000132.1:0-26639 GCA_031431415.1 Acidobacteriota bacterium
ACTCGAAAACCGGTCACCCCATCGGTGCCCGAAAGATTGAAATTCGGAAGAAGAAGCTCGCTTCTCCTTCCGAATTCCAAAAACAACAAACCGGACATCTAACGTGCTAACTAATCCGGACATCTGTACTTGCTATTAACAGTTTTTGGTGTTAACGGTAAATCGTTCCGTGGTAGAATGGTGTCGCAATGAATATAGTACTCGACAGCATCAAGCCCGAAACATTGGCATTCCTTGAGTCCGAAGCCAAGCGACTCCGCATGTCAGTCGACGAATATCTGCGGCGTCTGTTGCCCATCGACGAAAGGGAATTAGCGTTGAGAGCGGATGTCGCAGACGACGAGTTTGAGCGGGATATGGAAGTTTTCGCTGAACGAACGACGCCCCAACACACTTACACTGGCACTTACTCCCGAGAAGATATTTATTCTGACCACGATTGATGGCCCATCTGATCGACACCAACGTAATCGTGCGTCTCGTGGAGAGAACTAGTACGGAGCGCGAGTCGGTACTCAATGCAATCCGCAAATTACGCGGTCAAAACGAGATTATCTACTATACTCCACAAGTTCTCGCCGAATTCTGGAATGTTTGCACGCGGCCTTCGACGGCAAGAGGTGGATTCGACCTTTCAGTGGAACAAACAAATCGAAGAGTCGCGATCATCAAAAAGTACTTCCAAATACTTCCCGATAGCCTCGCGACTTTTGAGGAATGGCAACGGTTGGTTTTAGAACATCAGGTTATAGGCGTTCAGGTGCACGACGCAAAGCTGGTCGCTTCGATGGTCGTTCACCGCGTTCCCGATCTTATTACCTTTAATCTCAATGACTTCAAGCGCTTCCCAATGATAAACGCCCATCATCCCCACGATGTCTAGTTACTTCCCGATCAACCCATTCCCATCCAAAGCCGTGTAGACATCGCTCGAATACAGCCCGAGCCATTTGTCGTAGTCCGGCGTTTGGAAGATCTTGTCGTAGACCTGCGAATTCAGGCTTTCGAGATTGTTGAAACCTCGCGGACGGTTTAGCCATTCGTAGATCTTAGTGTGGAACAGAAAATCGTTACGCGTCGTGTCGAGTGCGACGAACTTATTGAGCTTGGCAAAAAGACCCTTGAATTCATCTTCGCTAAGTCCGGTCTTTGCGTTCTGGCGGCGGATAAAAGCGATGCTCTTGGCATCCGGCATCGGGTTTGGCGTGTAAAGGCTCGCCAGCTTGTGCCAATCGTCAAATTTGATGCCCTGCTCAAACTTTGCGAAATCGTCGTACACGCGAAGGATCGAATATTCATCAACAACAACCATCTTCGCCACCGCCATCGGAGCCGCGAGAATCGCGAGGGTTCCTGATGCCGTTTCTGTCATCGCGACACCAGCCGTCTCGACCGTTTTCGTCCGATCTTTGATGATCTGGTCAAAGCTTGTCTTGCGATATTTCATCAAGGCGACTGCGTGCTGATCTTTGGGTAGAGCCTTGAGCTTAGCGTTCATCTCGTTGGCCTGCACCAGATACTTCATGAATGCCGCCGGGCTGTAAAGGCCGGGGATCGCATCGATCACCTCGCCGTCAGCGTTGATAATGTAATGAATGCTGTTGCCCGTAATGGTGCGCTCGATCTTGCGGCCATCGCCAAAATCGATGGTGATCCGCGGCGCCGGTCGGACTGATTTCCAGTGCAGAATATAGTTCGCTCGCAGGTACTTCGAGATATCGTCATTCGAATACAAGATCGCACGGAACAGGCGGCTGTTCGCACAGGAAAATTCTTCGTTGAGATTGCCGAGCAGACGCAGCGTTAAGATCGGCTTACCCTGTTTCGCCGCAACACGTTTTGCCTCCTCGAGATCGGTGTACCAATAAAGGTGCGATGCATAGTCGTCTTTTTGCATCGCGACGGTGTCGATAGCAATTGCGATCGTCTGCCAGCTTTCGGTGCGTTCGCCAGTCTTAGAGTACCGCTCGATGTCAGCCGCATACTTAACAAACAAAGCATCCAGGCCCGTCGTGCCCATCGCCCGTAATTCACGGATCGCCGGAACTGCGGTCGCAGAATCCTCGGACAGAGCCTTGCCTGTAAGCTCATCTACGCTGCTCGCCCTCAACGTCGACGAGATAAAAAGAACTGTCAACACGATCAACAAATACTTCAGCTTCATATAGATTTCCTCCAAGATTTACCTATTTGAACGTATCGCAATTTCTTTCTTGCAAATCTTTTTCGCGTCCCGTCGCAGACGCGGTATGTTGCAGAAGCCCGCACGAAGTAAGGGCACGGCGCTACTCCCACTCGACGTTCATCTTTGCCAATCGCGTAGTCAGCTAGTTATGCGAATGCCCTTACTTCTTGCGGGCTTCTGCAACGTATCGAAACGCGATAGAATTGATTTATGAAGATCGCACTCGCCGCCGACCACGCCGGTTTTGAAGAGAAAGAAAAGATCAAGAGCACGCTCGACGAGATCGGTGTCGAGTACACCGACATGGGCACGAATTCGCCCGACTCCGTCGACTACCCAGACTACGCCCGAAAGGTCGGCGAGGCCGTCGCTCGGGGTGAATTTGACCAAGGCTTGCTTGTCTGTGGCTCCGGAACCGGCATGGCGATCTCGGCAAATAAGGTAAAAGGTATCCGCGCCGCCGCCGCCTGGAACGCCGAAACCGCAAGCCTCGCACGCCGGCACAACAACGCCAACGTCCTCGCCATCGGTGCCCGAACCTCTCCGACAGGCACCATTCCCGATATCGTAAAGTCATGGTTCGCCGCCAATTTCGAAGGCGGGCGTCATGCAAATCGAGTGGATAAGATAACCGGAATTGAGAAAGACGATCTTTAACTATCAACTTACTAACTAATAACTGTTGGTAAGAGAAAGTTTCTAACAGTTTTCTAGTTATTAGTTAGCTCTTAAAAAAATATGCCAAAGATTCTCGCCATCGCGGGCAGCTACCGCGAAAATTCATATAACAAACGCGTCCTAAATGTCGCGGTCGAAGGTGCGAGAAGCGCGGGTGCTGATGTGACCGTCATCGACCTTCGCGATTTTGCGCTGCCGATCTACGACGCGGATATGCAGCTCGGGGGCGCTTTTAACGAAGACGCACTTCGTCTACAGGACGTGATGAATGAGAACGACGGTTTTCTGATCGCCTCGCCCGAATACAACGGCGGCATTCCCGGCGGGTTTAAGAACGCGATCGATTGGACGTCACGAGCTCACGAAAAATACAAGATGTACGAGCCGGTGAAAGGCAAGACGGCCGCGCTTATAACGGCATCGCCGGGCCAATTCGGCGGCATTCGCTGTCTCGCACATCTTCGCGGCGTCTTTACGACCATGGGCGTTCACGTTTTGCCGATGGAGATCGCGGTCGGATTTGTCAGTCAGAAATTCGAAGGCGACAGCCGCGAGATGACTGACGAAAAGACAAAGGGCCTGCTCGAAAATCTTGGCGCGACGCTCGCTAATGTATTGAATAAAGAGAGATGAGAATTCTTCTGCGGCTCTGCCGCTCTATTTGCGGAGAAGCTCTGCTTCTCCGATAGTGTCAATTTAGACAACGCGGTTTTGCCACCGCTTCAACGTTCGGCGGCAAGCCGCTAGAAAGTAAAACGGGGCTACGTACCGGAGAAGCACAGCTTCTCCGCAAATAGACGGGCAAGCCCGGGCCGTATTCAGTCCAGAGCCTTCCGCAAAAACGCAATCAGCGGATACATCTCTTTCATCGTTTTAACGAGTGATTTCGGAAACTCGGCAGAAACCAAAGACTCATCATCTGGAAGCTCGGTAAAGGCCATGAACTCTTTGAGTTTCAAATACTCGATCGACTTGTGCTCCGGGTCGAAACCTTTCGGAGCCGATTTGAGACGGTCGCCACGCATTTCGCCGAATGTATCGCGGAAGTTCTTTTTTTCGACGATCTTGAGAAACTCGGCGGTGTTGTCAGCGATCGCGGAGCGTATCTTTAGGAGTTCGGGGCCGTCGGGAATATGCTTGCCGCCAGCGATGAAGCTTGCTCCCGGCTGTAGGTGAAAATAGTATCCGGGCTGCATAGATTTGCGGCCGCCGGGGCTGATGTAGGCACCGAGATTTACTTTGTACGGACTCTTGTCCTTTGAAAATCTGACATCGCGATAGATGCGAAAGACGCACGTTTTCGGATCGATATCCGCAACCGCGTCGTCAAATTTACCCGCCTCGCCGATCAGGTAACCAGCAAAAGCGGTCATATTGTCCTGAGCCGCATCGAATGCCTTCTTGTTTGCCTGAAACCATTCACGGTCGTTATTCGCGACGAGATCGCGAAGAAAATCAAGCGTTTCTATTTCTATCATTGCAGAACTATGCCCCACCCGCCGGCGGCCTACAAATGAATGCTACTACCACGCCCATAATGACCGTGCTGATTGAATCGGCAACGATCTGCAGGGCAACCAGCATTCCCGGCATTGGTTGGACCGCGAAATATACCAGATAAAGCGGCACGGTAATTAGGAAGATCATTGCGAAGCCGTAGCGAATGCCTTGCGCGAGCCATGGCCGACTGGACACGCCTTGCTGGTAAACCCACGCAAACGCAAATCCCTTGAATAGATGCGACAGCATCATGTGCGGCAAATAGTTCATCGCATCCGCCTCAGGGCGCATCAGGTTGGCGATGGTGGCATATTCTCCACGAAGAAGAATTCCATGGGCAACAAATCCGCTCAGAAACGAAATGAGAAATCCGGCGCCCCCTGCAATGATAAATTTGACGTTCATAATCATCCTCCGTGCGCTGCGGCCGCCCGCGCACCGATCTCCTCGGGTGTTAGGTCTTCCTTGTGCGTAGCAAATCCCCAGAGGTGCCCAAACGGATCCTTGAAATGGCCGGAGCGGTCACCGTAAAACTGGTCAGCGACTGGTTTTAGCACCTCGAGGCCTTCGGCGATTGCCTTTTCTGTAAACGCATCGACGTCCTCCACGTAAATGTAAAGGCTCACGGGCGAGCCGCCCACGGTCTCAGGCCCGACTGCCATTGGCGGGAATTCGTCCGCCAGCATGATGATGCCGTTGCCGATCTTCATCTCAGCGTGCCCGATTATTCCGCCGCCGCCGACACGAAATATTTCCTCGGCCCCGAAGGCACGTTTGTAAAAATCGATCGCGGCTTCGGCGTTCCGACAGATCAAATACGGCGTAATGCCTTCATAGCCATCAGGTATTGGTTTTACAGACATAACTACTCTCCCTCTATTGGTTGGATTTCCTCGAATCTACCGCTTAAATACGTTTCGTGTCAACCGTTTTGTTTCATATTTGGAGGCGGTAGCGGTGCAGGGTAAACTTGTCTCAAACGACGCTTTAAAATGGATTACTGTGAATGTAGATCATAACCAGTTGCGTAAGACGGCAGCTATTTTCGCGGCCGAGAAACCTGTAGAATATGAACTAATGTTTCCTGAAATCCCACTCGATGCATGGCGGCCGACCAAGAATACGCTGCATTTGTATTTACAGATTGTTGGCAAGATCCGGCTCGCGTTGCACCCGCGTGTCAATCACTGGTGGCACGTGCCGCTGTATGTCAGTCCGCGTGGACTATCGACGCGAACGATCCCTTACAATCGCGGGAGCTTTGAGATCGAGTTCGACTTTCACGATCATGAGTTGAAAATGCGAACGAGCGACGGGCGGGTCGAGGACTTTGCCTTGTATGACGGCCTGAGCGTTGCCAATTTTTACGCCAGCGTTATGGCGAACCTCGCCAAACTCGGCATTCACCCGAATATCTGGGCAGTCCCGTACGAAGCTCCGTCAACCACGCCGTTTGCAGACGATCACGAAAACAAGTCATACGACAAAGATTACGTCGAGCGCTTTCACCAGATCCTCGTCGCCGTCGATGATATCTTTGAGGAATTTCGAGGCCGCTTTACCGGCAAATCGACACCAGTTCATCTTTTCTGGCACAGCTTCGATCTGGCGTTAACCCGATTCTCAGGCCATCCCGCCCCGCCGATGCCCGAGGCAAATATGGTCACCCGTGAAGCCTACTCGCATGAGGTGATCAGTTTTGGATTCTGGTTCGGTGACGACAAAGAAAACAGCGTCGCCGCCCCGGCGTTCTATTCATACACAGCCCCAAAACCTGATAGATTAGCCGACGAACCGCTGCAACCGGAATCCGCATTCTGGACGCCCGACGGCGGAATGGCCTTGTTGATGTACGACGAGATTCGTGGGAATGAAAACGTTCGAGAGACAATTTTAGACTTTCTCGAATCTGCTTATCTTGCCGGAGCCGTGCGAGCCGGATGGAAAATAGAGGAGTTGAAGATCCGGCCGATCAGCTAACGAACTTCTGTGTTGGATCGATCACAGTTATTTCATTAAATCTCTTGAAATCAGCACCATTGAAGGTAAGCAAGTGCGTGATCCCATGCTTCAGCATTGCGGCGATAAGATGAGCATCGTGAACGTTCTTGCCGATCACCGAATGATGTGCAACCAATGCTTCCCAGCGCGCGGAGACGCCTGACCCGTCATCCAACGACCTAAAAAGACGTTTGAATTTCCGAATTTCGCGCTGTGTCTCTTTAATCGATAGGTCGAGTCCGTTATTTTCTGCGGGACGAGTCGCAACGGCCCAGTATTCGATAAGATTTTGAGGGACTGTGTAGAGAAGTTCCCCATCCCGTCTTAGCGACAGTACCGCTTGTCTCGCGAGGGGATGATGCGGACTATTTCGTTGGGTCAGCCGGAGTAGAACGTTTGTGTCGAGGAGCACACTCATAATTGTGCATCTTCTCGCTGTCCATAAATACTCTCGCGGCTATCATCCCACGAAACGGGAATCTTCTCTGAAAGATCGGCTAACGAATCGAGCTCCGCGATCCATTCTTCGTCCGTGGCCGTCTCATAAAACGCCGCCGCATCCCCGCTTTCGTCAACAATCGTTTCGTCAATAATCTCGGCAAGGTATCTTTCTACGGATTTGCCCAGAGACTTGGCTTGATATCGAACGCGAGTTTCGAGTTCCGGTTCTAGTTCAAGTGTCACGCTCATATTGAAATCCTATCACATTTCCGGACATCAAAATCCACCTATTTCGGCTCTTTATAAACCGCTCCATTCTTCATCACAAACACCGCACTTTCCATTTTCTTGATATCTTTGAGCGGATCGCCGCTGACGGCGACGATGTCGGCGAGTTTTCCGGCTTCGAGTGAGCCGAGTCGTTTTTCGTATCCAAGCAGGGTCGCGCTTCCCATAGTTCCGGCGACGATGGCGGCCATTGGGCTCAGGCCGCCCCATTCGACCATCAGCGTGAACTCATGTCCATTCAGCCCGTGCTGATAAACGCCGGCGTCGGTGCCGAGGGCGATCGGGACCTTGTTTGCGACTGCGAGTTTGATCGCTTGACGCATCGCGGCGGCGGCGGCGAGAGCTTTCTCGCCGCGAAAGCCTTTAAGCACGCCCGTCTTGGCAAGCCGCTCTACCGTCTCACCGGCGAGCAGCGTTGGTACGAGATACGTGCCTTTTGCGGCCATCATTTTGGCACCTTCTTCGTCGAGGAAAGAGCCGTGTTCGATCGATGCGACACCGGCCCGCGTGGCGATCTTTATGCCTTCGGTGCCATGGGCGTGGGCGGCAACTTTGCGTTCGAGCTTGTGTGCCTCGTCGACCATCGCTTTTAGCTCTTCGTATGTGTACTGCGTCGCGCCGACCGCGTCGCCTTCGGAAAGTACGCCGCCGGTCGCACATGTTTTGATCACATCGGCTCCATATTTGACCTGATAGCGGACCGCCGCTCGCACCTCGTCAACGCCGTTAGCAATACCAGTTTTAATGTCGCCGTCAAAGAGTCCGGGCTTGAAGCCGTTCTCGTCACAATGCCCGCCGGTGATACCGAGACTGTGTCCGGCGGTCTGTATCCTCGGCCCTGCGACCCAGCCGTCGTTGATCGCCTTGCGGATCGCCATATCGTCAAAATTTGGCGCTCCGACATTACGAATGGTCGTAAATCCGGCCATCAGCGTACGGTTGGCATTCTCTACCGAGAGGATCGCTCCGAACGAATCATAATCGTGCACCGCCGAATTCTGCCCTTCCGGGTCGCCCAGCACACGCCCGATAATATGCGTATGAGCATCGATAAATCCCGGCATCAGCGTCGCGTCGCCAAGATCGATCACACCTGCGCCGGCTGGAATTGCAATATTCGCCCCAACAGCCACGATCTTATCGTCAGTCACGATGATCGCACCATTTCGGATCGGTTCGCCTCCGCGACCGTCGATGATCTGCGCCGCCTTGATGACAACGGTTCCTTTACCTTTTCGCTCGCCGGGAGCACCGATCTGTTGGCCGAGGGCGGTGAGTGAGCAAAGTGCGAATACAATGATTCCGATGAAATATTTCATAAGTTTTGTGTTTTCTCGAATTGGTTAATTGGCTAATTATACATTGTAAATTGGGTTATCGTTTTGTCACAGCTCCCAATTGACGATTTGCCGAGGTACAATGGCCAATTAGATGATCGATCTCCGCAGCGACACTGTAACTAAACCGTCCGATAAAATGCGCGCCGCTATGGCGGCGGCTGAGGTTGGCGATGACGTTTTTGGCGACGACCCGACAGTAAATCGTTTGGAGGAACGCTCCGCTGAAATGTTTG
This sequence comes from Acidobacteriota bacterium, assembly GCA_031431415.1. Lineage (GTDB taxonomy): Bacteria > Acidobacteriota > Blastocatellia > Pyrinomonadales > Pyrinomonadaceae > OLB17. The sequence goes on from JANPDK010000132.1 coordinate 8,667, forward strand.
AAAAAGAAGCCGCGTTGTGGGTTCCGACCGGCTGCATGGGCAACGAGATCGCTGTCAAGGTCCACACAAAACCGGGCCAGGAGATCGTCACCGAAGATCGCGGTCATATTCTCAATTACGAACTCGGTGCCGCTGCGATAATATCCGGCGTTACGATACGTGCCGTAAAAAGCAATGACGGCTCGGGCCACCTAACGTGGGACGAGATTGCTCCGCACGTGCGTGTCGATCCGCCGTATTATCAGGCCGCTACCGGACTTGTCTGCCTCGAAAACACACACAATTTCGCCGGCGGCAGCGTTATGACTGCGGCGGCGTGTGCGGAAGTTTGCGAAAAAGTACATGCTGTTGCCTTACCCGTCCATATGGACGGCGCACGTATCTTCAACGCCTCAGCCGCATTAAATGAATCCGTCGCCGACCTGACACGCCATTGCGACTCGGTGATGTTCACACTATCGAAAGGCCTGGGAGCACCTGCGGGCTCGATCTTGCTCGGCACAACGGATTTCATCAAAGAAGCCCGCATCTGGCGAAAGCGTCTCGGCGGCGGAATGCGCCAGATCGGCATCCTCGCCGCCGCCGGGCTTCTCGCGCTTGAAGACGGCCCGGCCAGACTGTACGACGATCATGAAAATGCGAAAGCTCTGGGGAACGGGCTTGCAGACATCACCGGCATCGAGATCGATGTAACTAGAGTCGCAACAAACATCGTGATCTTCGACATCTCCCGAACCGGAAAAACGTCGGCCGAGATCGTCGCTGCCCTAGAAGAACGCGGCATTCTCGCGATAGGATTCGGCAGTTTGATCAGAATGGTCACGCATCTCGATATCTCGGCAAAGGATATCGAAGACGTAAATGTCGCATTGAAACAATCGATCTTATAACTCTCTGCGTACTCAGCGATCTCTGCGTTTAAAACTCTTCTTAAGCGCAGAGACCGCAGGGAACGCAGAGTTTAAAGACATTTATGAACGTCGAGCAACTCCGAACCTTCTGCCTGTCATTCCCATGTGCGACTGAGGACATCAAATGGGGAGCCGACCTGTGTTTTTGTGTCGGTGCGAAAATGTTCTGCGTGACCGGTGCCGATTCGCTTCGCGGCGGGCTTTCGCTCAAATGCACGCCGGAGAAATTTGACGAGCTGATCGAACGGACCGGCATCGATCCGGCCGCTTATGTCGGCCGCTACAAATGGGTACGCATCTCCGAACACCACGCAGTTACGCCCGCCGAGCTAAAAGCTCTCATTGCCGAGTCATACCAACTCGTTTTTGATAAACTACCTCCGACGGTTAAGAAAACGATTCCACCGAAGCTAAGAACAGGCTGAAGCCTGCACTCTGAACAACTAATGATCATCGCTATCGACGGCCCTAGCGGGGCGGGCAAATCTACGCTCGGCAAGATGCTTGCCAAAAAACTGAATCTGCTCTATCTCGATACGGGAGCGATGTACCGCGCGGTTGCTCTAGCTGTGACTCGTGCCGGAGTGCCTTTCTGGGACATTGACCGCATCGCCGTGATCGCCGAGACCGCAAAGATCGACCTGGTTGGCGAACCCGACGCCATGAAGGTCATCCTCGACGGCGATGATGTCTCGGTCGACATTCGCACGCTCGACGCCGCTCAGGCTGCGTCGCAGGTGTCAACGATCTCGGAGGTTCGTCGAATTATGGTCGAGCATCAACGTGCGATTGGCGAATCTTCGCCGACCGGCTGTGTACTCGAAGGCCGCGATATCGGCAGCGTTGTCTTTCCAAAGGCCGACGTAAAATTCTTCCTTACCGCCACCCCCGAAGCCCGTGCCCGCCGCCGTTACATGGAAGACCAATCCAAGGGCCGCATCTCGTCCTACGAAAACACCCTCGCTGAGATCAACGAACGCGACGAACGCGATGTCTCGCGCGAAGACTCGCCGCTCACCATCGCCGCCGACGCCATCGTCATCGACACCAGCGAACTCGACCTCAGTGAAGTCTTCGAGGCGATGCTGGCGAAGATTGAAGAGCAACGTGCGAACGCCGCATAAATGTTTGACTAACATCCCAGCGGTAGTTAATATTAAAAGTTGATTTTTGATATGCTCCCGTAGCTCAGCTGGATAGAGCGACGGCCTTCTAAGCCGTAGGTCGCAGGTTCGAGCCCTGCCGGGGGTAAAATTAGAAATTCAGAATTCTGAATTCAGAATTCTGAATTTCCGGACATGGCGGCTATAGTTCAGTTGGTTAGAACGCCTGATTGTGGTTCAGGAGGTCGTGGGTTCGAGCCCCACTAGCCGCCCCATTTTCCCCCTCCAAACGGTGGATACAAAATATGTTGTATTCGCGCCTGTTCCGGTTCTATAATCGTTCATCTACTCAACCGTTATGGATCGTAAGCTGTATCAAATACGAACCTTAGTTTTTCTGACGGCGTTCGTGTGCCTGTTTTTAGCAGCTTCGGCGTTCGCCCAAAAAGCTGCGAAAGATAATTTTGTCCCAAACGAGATCCTCGTAAAATTCTCTGTTACAACCAGTTCCGAACGCATCGCGGATGTCAATAGGGCCGTTGGCAGCGAGGCTGTCGAGACATTGCCGCTCGCGCAATGGCAGCGGATCACGCTCCCGGCCGGAATGTCGGTAAAGGATGCGATCGCGCGGTTTGAAAGACAAAGCGGTGTCGAGATGGCTCAGCCAAATTTCTATTACCGTCTGCAAGCGACGCCAAACGATGCCCAATATTCCAATCCGGGCCTTTACGGGCTGACAAAAATTTCGGCTCCGTCTGCGTGGGACCTAAGCACGGGTAGTTCAGGTGTGGTTGTTGCGAATATCGACACAGGTATGCGGATGACTCACGAAGATCTGGCTGGAAATATTTGGGTCAATACAGGTGAGATCGCGGGCAATAGTGTTGACGACGATGGAAATGGGTTTGTCGATGACGTAAATGGCTGGGACTTTTTCTTTAACGACGCAAACCCGACCGACGAACACGGCCACGGCACGCACACCGGCGGCACGATCGGCGCCCATGGCAACAATCTGATCGGGATAGCGGGCGTCAATTGGACGGTCAAGATAATGCCGATAAAGATATACAACAACACCGGCAATGGTTCGACCTCTTCGATGCTCATCAATGCGTACAGTTACATCCGTATGATGAAGCTACGGGGTGTAAATATTCGCGTGACCAATAATTCCTACGGCGGCTGCGACGAAGCCTGTGGTTACGATCAGGCCACCAAAGACGCGATCGACTCGATGGGCGAAACGGGCATCTTGAATGTTTTTGCAGCCGGAAACAGCAGCGTAAATACTGACATCACGCCGTTTTATCCGGCCAGCTACACGAGCCCGACCATTCTCTCCGTCGGCGGTTCGGATCAGAATGACAATCGACTATTCAATTACGGGGCCGTCACTGTAGATCTCGCTGCTCCGGGATCAGGAATTTACAGCACCACATTTGGCTCAAATTCGTCGTACGGAGCGATGAGCGGCACATCGATGGCGACGCCGCACGTCGCCGGAGCGGCGGCATTGCTGTCCGCATTTAACCCAAATCTCTCGGTCGCTTCGCTCAAAGCGACGTTGATGAATAACGTCGATACGCTTCCGTCATTTACGGGCTTTAATAAATCCGGCGGACGGCTGAATGTCGATCGGGCGCTCAGAAACCAGACAGTCTGCACCTTTTCACCGACGGCACTCATGATAAATGTGCCAACCAAGGGCGGTGTGTTCACCTTGCCGGTGACGACCGCCCCGAATTGCGATTTCACCGCGAAAAGCCAGGCATTATGGGTCAGGCTTATTGACACCGACACATTCAGCGGAAGTTCGACGGTTACTTTTCACGTTACCGTTAATACAACGATCACGCGCAACGCGGTAGTCGTGATCGGCAATCAGCCGATAACGATCAGGCAATCCCGTGTCGGGTAGAAACGCGGAATTTCAGGTTTTCCAACCAATCTCGTTTTACGCGCGTCTAACGTGTTGAGTTCATAACACGCCCATTTTTATTGGGTCAAACAGATAAGACGATGCTGTGTGCTTTTTATTGCAAGCGCTGTGTCAAAAGTGCTATATTTTAGTTAAACCAGATCGAGGCGGCCTCAGGCCAACCCCGACAACACCCTGATTTTTTTAAGGAACACTTCAATGAATAAGCTTTTCGCCCTTAGCGGCAAGGTATCAATGCTCGGTCTGCTCGTTGCGATGGTATTTGCTTCGAGCGTTTCGATCTTTGCGCAGATCGGCCCCGGCACCGGCAATATCCGCCTGCGTGACGCTCTCGATGTCGATGGCGATGACAAGGCTGATTTCACCGTCTGGCGTCCGTCGAACAACGTCTGGTACACCCTCAAGACGAACGGCGGTTTTAACATCACCAATTGGGGTCTCTCAAGTCAGGATTTTCCGACGCCCGGAGATTACGATGGCGATGGCAAGGGCGACGTTTCGATCTGGCGTGATACGACCGGTGCATGGTATCGGATCAACAGCCAGAGCGGGACTGTTTCGATCGTAAACTGGGGCCTTACCGGTGACATCCCTGTCGCGCGTGACTATGATGGTGATGGTAAAACTGACCACGCCGTCGTCCGCCGTACTAACGGTCAGTTGATCTGGTATGTGTACCGCAGCATTGATCAAGCATTTACCGCCATACAGTGGGGACTCTCGAGCGACTACGCCACACCGGGCGATTACGATGGCGACGGCAAGTTTGACTTTACGGTTCAGCGTCCGGGTGCATCGGCGACGGCAAACTCGACGTTCTATACCCTTCGCAGCAGCGATCTGGCATTGCAAACCGCGACATGGGGCCTTACGAATGATCTCACTGTTCCGGGCGACTATGACGGTGACGGCAAGTTTGACTATGCTGTTGTCCGCGAAGCTACGCCCCCGGCGACGGCACTCACGTGGTATATTTTGTACTCTAATGGCGGCTTTCTGGCCTTACCGTTTGGCATCACCAGTTCTGACAATAATACACAGGCCGACTATGACGGTGACGGCAAGACGGATATCGCGATCTGGCGTGACACGGACGGCAAGTTCTATTACCGCCGCAGCATTGACGGTGCGATCATCATCATTACGTGGGGATTGGCAAACGACTATCCGGTCGCAAGCTACGACACGCACTAAAATTTGCCTGGTCAAATATGACGAATGGTTGAAGACGCTAAGGTCTTCAACCATTTTTGTTTATGGATGCGGTTTGTAGTAGCTTTTTGGTTAACGAATGTCACTTTTACGCGAAGCAATCACGGGTGGTTTTAGAGGTAAGCGGATCGCCATTATCGGCGATCTCGTCGCCGATCAGTTCCTGGGCGGAACGATATCACGTGTGTCGCGTGAGGCTCCGGTCTTTATCCTCCGCCACGACGAAACGGTCACGCTGCCCGGCGCCGCCGCAAATGCCGCCGCAAATGTCGCCTCGCTAGGTGGTACGCCCATCCTGATCGGCCTCATCGGCAGCGACGAAAATGGAACGAGATTGATCGCCGCGCTCGAAAATACGGCCGTCGATTGCGGCTCGGTCCTGGCCGACGCATCCGCGACTACGACGACAAAGGTAAGGGTACTCGCCGGTCAGCACTACGCCGCCCGACAGCAGGTAATTCGCATCGATTACGAAGGCGATCCCGAACTCGCAGCCGAAACTCGTCGAAAATTGACCGAAACCCTAACCGCACTTGCCGATTCGCTCGACGCGATAATAGTCTCGGACTACGGCTATGGAGCGGTGTTCGACGAGATATTTGCCGAGGCACGTCTTATCGCCGCCCGACGCTCGATACCGCTGGTCGTGGATTCGAGATATCGCCTGACCTCGTTCGTCGGAGCGACCGCTGCGACGCCAAATCGTGAAGAGGTCGAGAATATTGTCGGTAAGGGGTTTACCGATGCTGACGGCACGGCGCTTCGAGAGCGTCTTGACTGCGAGGCTTTGCTCGTCACAAATGGCAACAAGGGAATGTCCCTGTACACTGAAAACACCGACCCGCGGCACATCGACGCCGTTGGCTCGCCCGAACCCGTTGATGTCACCGGAGCCGGCGATACGGTGATCGCGGCTTTCGCTCTGGGCCTGGCGTCGGGGATGAATTTTGCAGATGCGGCGAAAGTCGCCAATCACGCAGGCGGCATCGTCGTTATGAAAAAACGCACCGCGACCGTAACCTCCGAAGAGCTTTTGACATCGCTCGACGCGACGGCTCTCGCCATTTGATCATGAGCAACGCTCCTATCCTAGACCGCGAAGATCTCGCAGACGAAATTCGCCGCCGGCATGAGGCGGGCGATACGATCATCCTCGCCAACGGCTGTTTTGATCTATTGCACGTCGGTCATATTCGATATCTCACGGCGGCTAAGGAAATCGGCGGTACGCTCGTGGTCGGGCTCAATTCCGATCGTCAGGCTAGATTGTTGAAAGGCGTGGGTCGTCCGTTCATGCCTGAGCAAGAACGCGCCGAGATGATCGCCGCATTGCGATGTGTAGATCTGGTGACGATCTTTGACGAGTCAACCGTCGAGCAACTGATCCGCACGATCCGCCCGGATTTTCACGCTAAAGGTACCGACTACACGACGGACACCGTCCCCGAACGCGACATCGTCCGCGAATGCGGCGGCCAGGTGGTGATCACCGGAGATCCGAAGGATCACTCGTCGACGAAGCTGGGGAAGAGGAGTCGGGGAGTAGAGGAATAGGGGAGAGCTGGAGTAAGAAAAGGAGCGTCACTCCTCCACTCCTCTATTCCCCTACTCGCCCACTTCTTCACTATGTGGGATGCTCGCAACAAAACCGACCTGATCATCGAGGTTTGGGAAAAACTCGATTGCGAGAGTATTGGCGCGGCGGAGCTTGAGGCGATCGAGGTTGTCGTTCGCGAGGAATATGGCGACGGTGCGGTGGAATCGCCGATGCGAGCCGCGCGTCTGCTCGCCCACGAAGGTGCCGATCTTCGGCATTCTGAGATAATGGATCTATATCTCGCCCGTGCCTCGAATCGCCCGTATGATTCGGCGTTGCGAAATGTGATCGATGTCACCGATCTTCGCACAGTTCGAAAGTCGCTGCGCGATCTCGAAAATCTGCGGCAAAAATACCGCTCCGCCAATGACAAAGAAGGCCTGCGGCATGTAAAGACGATCACGATCGCCACCAAAGATCTCGCCGCCGAGACCGCTGCCCGCGAAAATGTCACCGCTGAAGAACGCACCCTGAATGCCGAGATCGCTCAATGGTTCACCATCTGGCTGCAAACGCCGGAAATATTTGAGAATTGGGTTAATCTGAGACGCGGATCTAGTCAATTCAGAGATAAGTTTCCCGAAGATGCCGGATAAAGACGCGGTTTAAGCGAAATCTTGTTCCACCTGTTCCATGCGTTCCAGCGTTCCATGGTGGAACATGGAACAACTTTCGGTAAACTACTGTTACATGCGACGTTTCTACGCACCAAAAGCAAGTTTCACGACAACCACCGTGACCCTCGATCACGACGAGGCCAAACATCTTCGCGACGTCTTGCGTTTGAAGATCGGGGATGACATCGCGGTCTTCGACGGTGAGGGCATTGAGTATTTGTGCCGCATCGAGACAGTCAGAAAGAGCGAAAGTACGGCGGCTGTCGTCAAAAAGATCGAGCCGTCGGCCCCCGAATCGCCATTGCATCTCACGCTCGCATCCGTCGTTATACCTGGCGACAAATATGATCTGATCGTGCAAAAGGCAGTGGAACTAGGCGTTACCAAGTTCGTCCCACTCGCCTCGATACGCTCTGAAGTGAAGCTAAAAGACCTACCAAAAAAGCTCACCCGCTGGCGCCGCATCGCTCTCGACGCGGCCAAGCAATGCGGTCGGGCGCGACTGATGTCCATCGAAGAGCCTCAAAATGTCGCCGAATTTATGGAAACGACACGCACACAAAATTGCCCTAAGATATTTTTCTCCGAGCGTGAGGGAGCGAAATTACCAGAACTAAATGCACCCAAAGAGATGATCACCGTCATCGGCCCGAAAGGCGGCTGGGACGATGCCGAATTAAAAACCGCCCAGGCCAACGACCTTTCGATCGTAACGTTGGGCGGCAGAATACTGCGGGCCGAAACTGCCGCCATCGCTCTCACCGCGATCTTGCAGCATCGGTTTGGCGATGTGAATTAAAAAACGGCTTTCTTGGGGCGGTAGTAGGCGTCGCCGCGTTGCGTCATCTTGGCTTTGACGCCGAGCTTATTGATAAAGCCAAGCAGATCCTTTTTGTTGTCAAACTTGAAATTGGCGGTAGGCCTCTGGCCGATCTCAGTGTCCTCAAAGGTCAGAATCGCGTATTTGGTATCTTTGGTTATCAAACCCGCCAGTCCCGCACCAGGTAAAGGTAGATGCGAGATCACCTTACCGCCCGTCGGTTGGCTTTCCTTCGAGTCAGGATAGACCATCAATAACGCCTCGTACGTGATGCTAAACATCTCTTTCTTATCCTGACGGTAAAACACGACGCGTTCATTCGCATCGTCAAATTTGAGCGTGCCTTTCTCCTTGCCGCTCATGCCAAAAACGCCACCTTCGTAGCGAACCTCAAAAGATTCAGGGGTGTTCGGATCGATCGTATTCGGCTTCTCCGCCGGACGCGGTTGCGCGACGGCGATCAGCGACAGCGAAAATACAACTAGCAGGAGCAAAAGAAACTTTTTCATAACAACACCTTTGGCGATCAATATGTGCCGGATAGATTATAGACGCTTTTCAGGGCAATTTGGTTGTTATTTACTATAAGGAATTGGCCACGAATGCACGAAAAGTGGGCATAGCGACAGATGTCTCCATTCGTGCATTCGTGGCGGTATTTTCTTAAGCCGCGATTTGAACGGGATTGAGATGAAGGCTCAAACGTCGTTCGGCCAGATCGACATACTCGGCCGAGACCTCGGAACCGAGAAATTGTCGGTTTAGGATGTGAGCTATTTTTGCCGTCGTGCCGCTGCCCATAAAGCAGTCGTAAACGAGGTCGCCTTCGTTCGTCCACGTCGTGATCTGGTCCTCGACCAGTTTTTCGGGGAAGATCGCCGGATGCTCAAAGGCGATCTTGTCACGCGAGCTGGAGGTGCCGACGTTGTAGAAGAAAATATTGTTAACTTTACGCTCCTTCGGTGCGACGTGGTCGTGTGCGAGATCGTTTCGCCCAACTTTTGTGATGCGAAACGATTTGAATGCCTTTTCCTGTTTTAACGCGACCGTGATCGGATTAAAGGTCTCAGGTTTTCCCTTCGAAAAGCAGAACATGTATTCGAAACACTGCCTATAACGTTTGCCGCAGTCCGACGGGATCGGGTTGTTCTTGGCATATATCATCGTGTCGTGCACGTTAAAACCAGCTTCTTTAAACGCAAACGCGTGCCCAAAGCTCGTCAGCGTCTCGCCGCCATTCACCGTCCTGTCGCCGACGACCCAGATCACAACGCCGCCCGGCTTAGTCTTCTGAAACAAACCGCTCGCGATCTCCTCGACCGGAAAATGATACCCGTTATACTCGCGCAGATCGTCATACGGCGGACTCGTGATCGTCATGTCGATCAAATCGTCCGGCAGCTTGGCCAGTGTGTCGATGCAATTCTCGTGATAGATGCGGTTAAATTCCATAGAATATTCTGCTCTTTCTCTCAGTGCCCTTTGTGTCCTCACTTTGTGCCTTTGTGATAAGGCTTTAAAACCATTTATCACAACGTCACAAAGTGAGGACACAAAGTTCTCAAAGGAAAATGCCTGACGGATCAGCCAACTAAAGCGGCCACTTATCGAGAAATGCTGTTATAAACGCCTTCTCCGGCTTTTGCGATTCGGTCTCGAGAAATTCGCGAAATTGCTCCTGTTCCGACACGTATTCTTCTTCGCTGAGCTTGCCTGCAAAAAACACGACCCGCAGCCAAACGAGATAGGTATTGAGCACGTCGATCTGGTTGTACTCGATGATCTTGGTGATATCCTGGTTTAGCCAAAGCTCGGTCACCTGATCGCCCTTGACGTCGATCTTGCCCGGAAAGCCGCACATCTTTGCCAGCTCATCGAGCCTCGGCGTCATCCCGCTGCCACCGTAAAATCGCGTGATCAGATCGAGATGGCCCTCGCTGTTCTTAGCGTCAAAATAATCGTCGCCTTCCCAAGGTTTGTTCGGCCGCTGGTTAAACGCCGGAGCCGTGATCTCGTTGATAAGCCCACGCTGTATCAGCACCTGCATGTCCGAGTTACCGGAATTAAATCCAACCAACTGCGGCCGCCGCTCGCCGACAAAATAGAGAAACTTATGGATGATCTCCGCCTCATCAACCGTCGTATCAACAAACGGCAAGGACGGTAGCGAATTGAGTTTGAATTCCGTCGTCAGCTCGCGGTCGCGGTTGTAAAATGTCTTTCGCGAGAGAAATGCGATCGACACGACCCGCGAAAACATATACTTCAAAAACGGCCTCGGATTCTTCTCCGCATCGTACGCCGGCGAGTGTTCCCACAGCCGCTGCATCGCATCGATCTCACTCACGTCATCGGCCAGATCGAACAAACGCCTTGCCCCGGCAGCGTCCGGCACCCACTCCATATCGAAGAACAGCGCAAGTTCAGGTATTGGATTCTTCAGCATATGGATTAACTATTGGTGTATAAACGACTGTGTTTGTTGGCGCTTACGCGATGTTAAGCGAGAGTTTAACATTCGCGCGCATACTTGTACAGCATTATTTTTGATGTGCTAGACAGTGCCGAATCTATATTTGGAAGAATTGATATTTTGGCTTGCTGGGCGGGTGATAACTTACGGGCGTCTTTTCAAAAGCTCCGCGTCTTTCTTTTCGTCAGATTTAGCTCGTTTGAAATCGTTCATCGCCCGATACACAGATGCCCGGATGCGATAAAGTGAGGCGGATTCAGGTTTTAGGGCAATTGCCTTTGTAAGGTTATCAATTGCTAGCTGATATTCCTGGTCTGAGAATTTGACCGACGCAATAAAAACGTAGAGATCGGGTTCAGGATTATTATGAAGATAGATTTCATAGTCCGCAACGGCTCTTGCAAAGTCTCCAAACGATTTTCGGGCGTTACCTCGATAACGGTAAAAGTAATCTTTCGTCGGGTCCAAACTTAAAACTCTTGTGTAATCCTCGATGGCTCCGCTGAAATCTTTATTCAACTCGCGGATCTGACCACGGTTAGAAACGGAATCGATATCTGACGGGTCTAAATCGATCAGGGCAGAAAAGTCCGCGATGGCCTTTTCATAGTTCTCTTTTTTCTCGTAGGCCTTTGCACGATTACGGTAAGCTGATCTCGACTGCGGGGCTATCGAGATCGCCTTTGTGAAATCAGCGATTGCTCCATCAGTATCCCCACGTAGGCGACGAGCCAAACCTCTACTTACATATGCCGCTTCGAAATTTTGATCCAGTTCTATCGCTTTCGAATAGTCGGCGAGCTCGCCGACAAAATCAAGCCTGTATCCTCGAATGGTGCCGCGAAAATAGTAGGCCTTGGTCAGCTTTGGATCGATCTCGATGGCCTTCGAATAATCTGCCAAAGCCCCGTCACTGATTCCCGCAATCATTCGGGCGTGACCACGTTCATAATATGAGGTGGCAATAGTTGGGTCGAACTCGATGACTTTTGTAAGGTCAGTTATTGCCCCGGCAAAATTTTTGTTGACCTCGCGAGCGAGACCACGACTCCGATACGCTATGGAAAACTTTGGATCAAGAGCTATTGCTTTTGAAAAGTGTGCAATCGCACTGTCATAGTCTTTAGCGGTGACGAGATTAGTTCCGCGATTGAAGTATTCAACCGCAGTTGTCTGACCGAGGGAACTAGACGTCGACACAAAGAACAACAGGACGAGCAACCGAACAGATGTCCGCATAATTGCCAAATGTAGCGCTTGTCGTCCAGCTTTTGCAAGGAAAAGGGGTGGTTATACGCTTATGCGGGTGGCTGCGACGCGAATCTTCGGCGCGTTAGATTGCGCGCGATCTCGACGATAGCGGGTACTATAAACGTCGCGCACGCGACGCCGAGAATGAGGCCGGTGACGAAGCGTGAAGCGTGATTGTTTTCCCAGATTCCAAACATGGTAAGGGCCCAGTCGATTGCGATAGGGATGAGTGAGAGAAATAGCCAGAATCGTGGGATCGGTTCGATCTCATCGATATTTCGCCAGAGCGGATAGATCACAAAGCCAAGCAGAAGGCCCAAATATACTCCGAAACAGCGGGAACAGACGGCAAATTGTTCGTCGCCGATATGAAAGGAACGCTCGGATATTTGGTGGCAAATAAAACTGAAGAAATTGTAGAGCGGCGATGAGAGAGCGACCAAGCCATTAGCTTTCGCCAGCGGAGCGACGACGATCAGCAACACCCAAACCAGAACGACCGACAAGCCGATCGCCCAACTGCGCCACGCCTGCCGCCTAAAGCGGGCGGCGATCTGGACGGGCACGTAGTTTTCCGCAGTATCAGGCATCGAGGTTGTATTCTACAATGTCTGGCGATATGACCAATAGTTCCCGTCTACAATTTATCGGCGATAACGGCGGATCGTGACAGTATCGGCATTATGTGACGTTAGCGGCGGATGGTTATATACGCGATCCCGTTTCGATGTTATGTTTGCGGCATGTACATGAACCACCCACCACATGTTGTCCCTTCGCGTCGCCCACCCGAGTTCAAACTTCCATCATTCGAAGAAGACGAAAAGCTAGTATTCGTTGACAGCGTTTGCGCAACGCTGATGACGAGCCGCTTTGGCAATGGAGCGACCTACACTCTGATCCCGCGTTTCGAAGGCACAACGGCTGACGAGCCGATCAGCTTTCTCGATCTGATGGAAGACGTAGGTATTGGTTGGCACGACGCGGCGGCGTTTGTGGGACGTGGATCCTTGGGACTCGCCTCTTCGGACGACAGAGAGCAGAACCAGCTCGAAGTAACTGCATCCGACGCAACTCGGGGACGAAGCGTCAACACGTTGAAAGCAATATCCCCCTCAAACCTCGGACGCGGCTCACCCGAAGATCTCTGGGACGTGCTGTCTTCTTTGCGTCTTCCTTTGCGACCTTAGCGAACTTTGCGTGAGAAAAAGCCATTTCACGCAAAGGCCGCTAAGAACGCAAAGAAGACGCAAAAACATCCTGGAACGTGCGACCGACGCACGCACAACAGAACTAGATCTCTGAAAACAAATTCCTGGGACGTGCCAGTCAGGACCACCTACCGTAGCGGGTGGTTGAACGCAAGGCTTAAACAACCAGGGACGTGTCCGAAAAAGTATCAGCCGCCCGCTTACACAGTCGGTTCTGACAAGAAATTCCTGGGACGTGCCCGACGCGGATAGCCTTACGACCCACTTACGCCGGCGTTTCTGAAATTCTGGGACGTGTCGCTTTCTCGGTCGCAAGAATGTGGGCCGTCGTTTGGAGGACGGTGTCGGGGTTTAGTGAGATCGAGTTGATGCCTTTTCGGACGAGGAACTCGGCGAATTCAGGGTAATCCGACGGGGCCTGACCGCAGATGCCGATCTTTTTGCCCGACCGAATCGCGGCTTCGATGGCCATGGCGACCATTTTTTCGACGGCACCGTTACGCTCGTCAAAAAGGTGTGCGACCATTTCGCTGTCGCGGTCCAGGCCGAGGGCGAGTTGGGTCAGGTCGTTCGAGCCGATCGAATAGCCGTCGAATACCTGCAAAAATTCGTCGGCGAAGACGACATTTGCTGGCAGCTCGCACATGGCGTAGATCTCGAGTTCGTTCTCGCCTTGTTTGAGGCCGTGCTCGGCCATCAGGGTGATGACCTTTTCGCCTTCCTCGACGGTGCGGCAAAACGGGATCATCGGCTTGATATTGGTCAGGCCCATGTCCTCGCGGGCACGCTGCAGAGCGAGGCATTCGAGGCGAAAACCGGCTTTGTAACGATCGTCGTAATAACGCGACGCACCGCGAAAACCGATCATCGGGTTTTCCTCGATCGGCTCAAATTCTTTACCGCCGATCAGCATCGCGTACTCGTTCGACTTGAAATCAGACATGCGGACGATCACCGGTTTCGGGTAAAACGCGGCTGCAATACGGCCGACGCCCTCGGAGAGCGAGCGGACGAAAAACTCTTTCGGGTCTTCCTCGAGAACGCGTTTTGAGATCGTTTCTATGTCGGCACGGTTTTTGAGATTCGGATAATTTACGAGAGCCATCGGGTGGATTCCGATGTGATTGTTGATGATGAATTCGAGCCGGGCCAGACCGACGCCATCGTTTGGCAGACGCGAGACGGCAAATGCATGGTCGGGGTCGCCGACATTCATCATGATCTGCGTTTTGGGACGTTCGCTGTCGGTGATCTTTTGTTTCTCGACTTTGAAGTCGATGTTGCCGTAGTAAATGTTGCCGCGTTCGCCCTCGGCGCAGCTTACGGTGATCGGCGAACCTTGCTTTACCTTTTCGGTGCCATCACCGGTGCCAACGATGCACGGAATGCCAAGTTCGCGGCTGATGATCGCGCTGTGGCACGTGCGGCCGCCACGGTCCGTGACGATGGCCGACGCACGTTTCATTATCGGTTCCCACGCCGGGTCGGTCATTGAGGTGACGAGAATTTCGCCTTGTTTGAAGGTGTTCAGCTTGGCCGAATCGAGCATCACGTGGGCCGTGCCCTGGCCGATCTTTTCACCGACAGCGACACCGGTGACGAGCGGTGCGCCATGTTTGCCGGTCAGCTTGTAATTCTCGATATAGTTGGTCGTGTTGCGGGCGTGAATCGTCTCGGGCCGTGCCTGCAGAATGAAAAGTTCGCCCGTGATGCCGTCCTTGGCCCATTCGATATCCATCGGCTGGCTCTTGCCGGCGAGTTTGGAATAGTGATCCTCGATCTTGCATGCCCACGTTGCAAGCTCGAGCACCTCAAATCCGGCAAGGCACATGCGGTTTCGCTGTGTCTCGACGACATCGCGAACCTGCGTGCCCGTGCCGTCGTCGGCAAAGACCATTTTTACTTCTTTGACGCCGAGTTTGCGGGTGACGATCGGGCGAAAGCCGAGCTTTAGCGTCGGTTTGAAGACGATCCATTCGTCCGGCGTCGCCATGCCCTGAACGACCGCTTCGCCGAGTCCCCACGCACCATTTATCACGACCACATCACGAAAACCGCTCTCCGTATCCAGCGTAAACATCACACCCGAACACGCGATATCACTGCGCACCATCGGTTGAATGCCGATCGAGAGAGCGACGTCGAAATGGTCAAAACCTTTTGCAGTGCGGTAGGAAATGGCACGGTCGGTCCAGAGCGAGGCGTAGCATTCGTGGCAGGCCTCGATTATGCGTTCCTGGCCTCGGACATTAAGGATCGTGTCCTGCTGGCCGGCAAAAGAGGCGTCGGGGAGATCTTCGGCGGTGGCGCTTGAGCGTACCGCGACCTCGAAAGCTTTCTTGCCGATTCGGTCACCGAGCCTTGCGTGTGCGTCGAAGATAGCAGTCTCGACCTCAGGCGGAAATGGCGTTTCGAGCATCAGGCGGCGAGCTTCGGCACCGACTCGGGCGAGTTCGTCGAGGTCGTTTACGTCGAGGCCTTTGAGTAATTTTTTAAGCCGCCCGCGAAGATCGTCGGTCTGGAGCAGCACCTCGTAGGCATGGCTCGTCGTCGAAAAGCCATCGACCGTTCGCACGCCCTGTCCGGTCAGTTCACGAAAAAGCTCGCCGAGGCTTGCACACTTGCCTCCGACCAGCGCAACGTCGCCGGCGCCGACTTCGCTGAGATCAAGGACATAAGGGTTTTGCATTTTCCATTCGCTCACACGGCGACAGCAACGGCAGGTGCTTTCGCCGCATAATACGCTTCGGGCAGATCACCGCAATCGGCACGCATATGCTTGAGCATATTGGGCTTGAGCGTTGCGATCAACTCGGCACGGGTCTTGACCTCGATCGGTTTCCCGGTGTAGATCTTGCCCATTTTTGCAAGCCGTTTTTCAGAGAGCAATCCCGAAAACATCAGTAACGGATAGGTAAAGTTCGGGCCATTCAGCTTACGCAGCTTATAGAGCCATATACCGATCGAACCGAGGCGCCACGCAGTCGGACCCCACCAACTGTATTGGCCGGGGCGAAGATTCATCTTCCAGCATTTCATCATCAACTGCCATTGCAGCGGCGTGAGATCGCGGGTCTTTGTGACGCCTACCTCCATCTCCATGCGTGTATCGTGGAGCGGAGTAAAGATCGACGGGATGAGAAATGCGAACAATCCACGGCGCTCCATCTCGTAGACCAGATCAAGCGTCGCCATGTTGTCTTCGTCGGTCTCGTCCGGGTTGCCGACAATCAGTGTCATCGCCGGGAACCAATTGTTCTCGTTCATGACCCTGAGGCCCTCAAGCACGACGCTCTGCCAATGGTCGATAGAGAACGGCACGCCCTTGCTGGCCATTACCTTTTTCGCCATCTTGATCGAACCGGTCTCAAGTCCGATCAGCGGGGCCAGAGCTTTCTTTTCCGGGTGCGTGCTTAGATACGGGAAATGGATCGGGCTCTTGGGCAGCAGAATTTTTGACAACTCTTTAATTAGGATCGGGTCGACGACTGCAGGGGCGATGGTGGCGTGGCTGAGCACATGCTGTTCGACGCCGGGAGTATCGACGATGGATCCGTACAGGTCAAGCAGGGCTTCGCGGTTAGGGAAATAGAACGGCGTGTCAGTATGCACCTGTCCCCAGATGAACATATCCTCGGTCGCCAGAGAAATCTGTTTGTTTCCCTCACGCACGTTTGCAAGCACCGCACCCATGATCTTGTCTTTCGGCAGATCGATCTGCGGATTGAGATCAGGCACGCAGAATTTGCAGCGTCGTCCGCAGCCGGTTGTCATCTCGACAACGCCAAATGTCGTCCGAGTATCGGGGAACATGATCGAGTCGCGGTCAACCGGGTGTTTTACGACCACTTCACGTGGCAATTCTTCCTGACGGATCGCTTTTGCAAACAGATCCAACGTATCGGTCGATTCGCTGCGGCCGTCAACGATGCAATCGATGCCAAGCTCGTCGTACAGATCGGTCTGGATGATCTGCCAACCGCCCGAGCCGCCTACGATGACCTTAAAATTATCACGATGCTCATTGCCCTTTATCTTGGCAAAAAGCTCACGCGAATAGTGCGAGTTGATCGGCATCTTGGACGAGCCGAACATGGAAGTATAAACACCAGCCGCGAATGTCACGCCGAGTGGGTTGTGCGTCGAAACAGCCACAACGCGAGTTCGTGGGCCGATAAATTTCTCGAGGTCGTCTGGGTAGCACGAAACGATATCGTCACTTTCGTACACACGCGAAAGCGATTTTTCAACCAGGCGCACACCGGCGGGCATATATTTTGCCGAGCCGTCATTATAGTGTTCGACCTCACGCCACTTAGGGTATTTGCGGTTTATCACCCCTTCCATCCAGATCGGCAGCGAAGCCATCGCCATTTGAATGAAATAACCGGCGTGATCGATCGCCTCGGTCAAAGGGGCCGTTAGGACGATCAATTTACCTTGATCGTCCGCAGGCTTAGTTCCATTCATTTTATGGCCGTTGCCGTTTGTATTCTGGTCACTGACAATACTCATCCAAATCCTCCAAGCAATATTGAATCCTAACTCAATCAACCGGGGTAAGCTAGCCTAATTTCATTAAAAACGAATAACTGCGTCGGGTCCGCCTTCAACGTGGACCGTATCGACAAAGCGGATGCTCTTGGAATCTGTCGTCATTACGACGGAGTGAGTTCGTTTGCCCGAGCCAAAGAATCGTACGCCGCGAAGCAGCGCACCGTCGGTCACTCCAGTGGCGGCGAAGATGATCTTCTTGCCTGGGGCGAGATCGTTGGTGTCGTAGATCTTGTTTGGGTCGTTGATGCCCATCTCATTGAGGCGTTTCATTACTTCCGC